>JACRPV010000110.1:0-12862 GCA_016223015.1 Geobacter sp.
CATGGAGTTCATCGAGGAGATCGCCTCGCTGAAGGGGCACGGCGGGGAAGGAATCGGCCTCTACCGTACCGAGATGCTCTTCATGGGGCGCGACCAGCTTCCCGACGAAGAGGAGCAGTTTGCCTGCTATTCGGAAGTCGTCACGGCAATGGCGCCGCACCCGGTCACCATCCGCACCCTCGATGTGGGTGGAGACAAGTTCGTCCCCGATCTCAATCTCGCCGACGAACTCAACCCTGCCCTGGGCCTTCGGGCCATCCGCCTTTCCCTGCGCCAGCCCGAGACCTTCAGGCCGCAGCTGCGTGCCATCCTCCGCGCCAGCGCCCTGGGCAAGGTCAGGATCTTCTTCCCGATGATCTCCGGGGTGGGAGAGATCAGGCAGGCCAAGCAGCTCCTGGAGGAGACAAAACATGAACTCCGTCAGGCAGGGATCCCCTTTGACGAGGATATCGAGATCGGCATCATGATCGAGATCCCGTCGGCAGTTGTGATTGCCGACCTCTTGGCGCGCGAGGTCGATTTTTTCAGCGTCGGCACCAACGATCTGATCCAGTATTCGCTGGCAATCGATCGGACCAACGAGCATCTTGCGCACCTTTACGAACCGCTCCACCCCGCGGTTCTCCGCTCGCTGAAGCAGGTGGTCGATGCTGCCCATGCTGCCGGCATAGATGCCTGCATGTGCGGCGAGATGGCGGGCGAGCCGGATTATCTGCCCATTCTCCTTGGCCTCGGTTTTGACGAGCTCTCCATGAACGGCATTTCCATCCCGCGCGTGAAAAGGATACTTCGCCGCTGTAACAGGACCGACGCGGAACAGCTCGTACAACGAGCCCTTTCCCTGAGTACTGCCGAAGAGATCGAAAGCTTTCTCAAGGCCGAAATCACGGCCCATTACGCGGACAGCTTTGACTGACTTCTCCTGCCTCCGGGCGGCACTGCCGCACGTTTTCACCCTTGACAATCTCCCGCGATAAACGCTATAAAGTACAGTCTTTCCCAGACATTTCCCGTACAGTACACATAGCAAGGAGGAGTTTCACATGATGGTGGAGATGGACGATTATATCTTTACTTCAGAATCGGTTTCCGAAGGGCACCCCGACAAGGTTGCCGACCAGGTTTCCGATGCGATCCTTGACGCAATCCTCTCCCAGGACCCCAAGTCCAGGGTAGCCTGCGAGACCCTGGTGACCACCGGCATGGCGGTCATTGCCGGCGAGATCACCACCTCCGCCGTGGTGGACTACCCGAAGGTGGTCCGCGAGACCATCAAGGAGATCGGTTACAACGACTCTGCCATGGGATTCGACTGGGAGACCTGCGCCGTCCTCGTTTCCATCGACAAGCAGTCGCCGGACATCTCCCAGGGGGTAACCGAGGGTGAGGGGCTCTTCAAGGAGCAGGGGGCCGGCGATCAGGGGCTGATGTTCGGCTATGCCTGTGACGAAACCCCCGAGCTCATGCCGATGACCATCCTCTTGTCGCACAAGCTGGTCAAGAAGCTGGCCGATGTGCGCAAGTCCGGTCTGCTGAATTTCCTCCGCCCCGATTCCAAATCCCAGGTCTCCATCCAGTATCAGGACGGCAGGCCGGCCTATGTGGACACAGTGGTCATCTCGTCGCAGCACACCCCTGAAGTGACCTACGATGTCATCAAGGAAGGGATCATCGAAGAGGTGGTCAAGAAGGTCATCCCGGCCAACATGATCACCGACAAGACCCGTTACCTCATCAACCCGACCGGCCGTTTCGTCGTCGGCGGTCCCATGGGCGACTGCGGCCTCACCGGCCGCAAGATCATCGTGGACAGCTATGGCGGCCACGGCGCCCACGGCGGCGGCGCATTCTCCGGCAAGGACCCCTCCAAGGTCGACCGTTCCGCTGCCTACATGGGACGTTACGTTGCCAAGAACCTGGTGGCATCCGGCATCTGCGAGAAGTGCGAGATCCAGGTCGCCTATGCCATCGGCGTTGCCGAGCCGGTCTCCATCCTGGTCGACACTGCCGGCACCGGCAAGATCCCGGCGAAACGGATTGCCGAGATCGTCCGCGAGGTCTTCGACATGCGCCCCCGCGCCATCATCGAGCAGCTTAACCTTTTGCGCCCCATCTACAAGAAGACCGCGGCCTACGGCCATTTCGGCCGCGAACTGCCGGAATTCACCTGGGAGCGGACCGACAAGGCAGCGATCATCAGGGAAAAGGCAGGCATCTGACAGGCAGTGTATCGCATCGCCTCAATCTGAACGGAAACGGCCGGAAGGGTTCCCCCCTCCGGCCGTTTCCGTTTCTGTCCATACGCCTCCCAGCCGGCTGTTTTCGTCTCATGTGTGACGGGTCAAGGCGCTCCTGCTGAATCGGTACCCCACCCCCCGCACGGTCTGGAAAAAGACCGGATTGGCCGGGTCGGGCTCGAAATACTTGCGCAACCTGACGATGAAATTGTCCAGGGTCCTGGTTTCCGTGTCCGAACTGTAGCCCCAGACCCGCTCCAGAAGCTCCTTCCTGGTGACCGCTTCCCCTTCCTTCTGGAAGAAGAGGGAGAGCATCCGCACCTCCAGATCGGTGAGATCGATCTCTCCCTGGGCGGTGCGGGCATGGTAGGAGAGCAGGAACACCTCGTTGTCGCCGAAACGGTAGGCCTCCTCGATCGGTTCGGGCCGGTACCAGGCCGAGCGGCGCAGCATCCCCTTAACCCGCAGCAGGAATTCCGAGAGTGAGAACGGCTTGGTCAGATAGTCGTCGGCGCCGCTCTCCAGGCCGATGATCCGGTCTTCTTCGTCGGTCCGTGCGGTCAGGATCAGGATCGGCACACGGGAGTCCTGTCCCCTGATGGCCCGGCAGACGGCGAACCCGTCCATGCCCGGAAGCATGACGTCGAGGATGACCAGGGAGAAGCGGTCGAACCGCAGTCGCTCAAGGGCCTCTTCGCCGCTCTCCACGTGGCTCACACGGAAATCGTCCTGCTCCAGGTTGAAACAGATGCCGCGTGCCAGGTTGATCTCGTCTTCCACCAGCAGGATGTGGGGTTGTTCTTCGGCCATGCGTCCCTCTTTGATGCTAAGTCGTCAGCGGCAGGCTTATGGTAAACGTGCATCCCTTTCCCGGACCGTCGCTTGCCGCGGCTACCTTGCCGCCGTGCTCGGAGACCACCGACTTGACGATGTAGAGCCCGAGCCCGGTGCCGCGGATATTCTCGCCGGGCCGACGAACCCGGTAAAACATGCGGAAGATCTTGTGCAGGTGCTCGGTATCGAGACCCATGCCGTTGTCCTTGAATTTGAGGACACACTGCCGTCCTTCGCGCCTGAGCGTGACCCTGATCTCGGGAGAGGCGGGCGAATAGAGGACCGCGTTCTCGAACAGGTTGCGGAGCGCCGTTTCCATGCCGTCCGTATCCACGGCCACCTTCAAACCCTCCTCCAGGTCGGTGATGAGGCTCCCCCCTTCGGGAAGTTTGGCCCGCTTCCGTTCCAGGTAGGTAGCGATAAAGGCGGAGAAATCGATCACCGGGAACTGGGCCGGCCGACGGCGGTCCTCCAGACGGGCCGCCATCAGCAGGTTGTTGATCAGGTTGTGCAACCGGTCGGTATCCGACAGCATGGTGTCGAGAAAACGTTCCAGCTTGTCGGGAGGGGGGTTTCTGAGTCTGATGGTTTCCAGGTGCAGCTGGATGGAGGCGAGCGGCGACTTCAACTCGTGGGTGACCTGGGAGATGAAGTTCTTCTGCTGCCGGTAGAGGTTGGACTGGCGCCGCCAGACCATGAACAGCACGTAGACGCCGGCCAGGATCACCACCAGGAGCACCAGGCCTTCGGCCAGCACGATCCAGTCGAGCCGTCCGGCCAGTTCGGGCCGGTAGCGTTCGGCCAGGTCACGGAATTCCTTGTGGCGGCCGATGAACCAGTAGATCCAGAAGACCACCACCAGCACCCAGACCAGCTGGATGCCGATAAAGGCGATAAGCGGATGAAAGAGTTTTTTTATCCAGCGCATGGGTTCTGTGTACCACCATCCCTGTCAATGTGCAAGGACGACTGCATGCGGCCCGGCTTCTGCGCGCCCTGCATAGTGTAAACATATTTTACATTTCTATTACATCATTGTCTGCCCGGTTTCTGTTACCTTAAGACATGCCAGCAGCTATGGGGAAAGGGAGCAGACCATGCAGCCACTCAAGATCGGGAAATACGAAGTAAAATATCCAGTCATTCAGGGCGGCATGGGGGTCAGGATCTCCGGCGGTTCGCTTGCCGGCCATGTGGCGCGCTGCGGCGGCGTCGGCCTGGTGGCGGCAGCGGGGATCGCCCTGGGGAGCGACCGCTATGATGGAACCAATTATCTGCAGGCAGACCCGCAGGCCCTGAAGGACGAACTGGCCAAGGCCTATGAGATTGCGCCGGACGGCATCGTCGGCGTGAACGTCATGGTGGCCCTGTCCGACTTCGAGGCCCTTGTCAGGGCTTCCATCGAAGGGGGCGCCAAGGTGATCGTCTGCGGCGCCGGTCTCCCCTTGAGTCTGCCGGGGCTCACCGCCCATGCGCCCGATGTTGCGTTGGTCCCCATCGTTTCCTCGGTCAAGGCTGCCCAGCTGATCGCCAAGAAATGGGAAAAGGGGTTTGCGCGCCTGCCCGATGCCGTGGTCGTCGAAGACCCCGATACGGCCGGCGGCCACCTGGGGGAGAAGATGGAGAACATCGGTACCGGCCAGTACGACCAGTACGCCACGGTACGCGGTGTGCGGGATTTTTTCATAGCCGAATACGGGGTGCATGTTCCGGTGATCGCTGCCGGTGGCGTATGGGACCGGGCAGACCTGCTCCATGCCCTGGCTGAGGGGGCCGACGGCGTGCAGATGGCCAGCCGCTTCGTTGCCACCGAGGAGTGCGATGCCTCCCCTGAATTCAAGCAGGCATACCTGGACTGTCGCCAGGAGGATATCGGCTTGGTAATGAGCCCGGCAGGACTGCCGGGGCGGGCCATCCTGCGCAACCAGGAGGAGATCGTCCTCTACGACCAGTTGAACCATACCTATTGCGATAACGGCTGCCTGAAGAAGTGCTCCTACAAGGAGTCGGGCGAGCGGTTCTGCATCGTCAAGTCGCTGGACCGGGCGCAAAAGGGCGATGTCGTCTCGGGCCTGGTCTTCTGCGGCACCAATGCCTGGAAGGCGGACCGGATCAGCACCGTCCAGGAGATCTTTGACGAGCTTTTCGCCACCGTTGTTCAGGAAGAGGCCGAAGCGGCCTGATCTCCCGGCAGTAGAATACGATCAATCCCCACAACCTTAACGAGGCGGCGAGCCATTCGCCGCCTTTGTCGTATCCCCTCTAGCGTTGTTGTCATCCCCCTGTCGTCATACCCTCCAGAAATTTTTGCATGAAATCCGGTTGACCATGCCAGTTGGATCTGGTATATCAAGAAAAGTTGATATAATTAAACCGTGAAACGTGATGTTCTATGCTCGATGTCCTCAAAGCCCTTGCCGATCCCTGCCGGCTGCGTCTCGTGGCAGTGCTCCTGCGCGGCGAATTCACCGTCCAGGAGCTGACCGCCATCCTCGGCATGGGGCAGTCGCGGATCTCCCGGCACCTGAAGATCCTGACCGAGGCAGGGGTCTTGTCGGTGAAGCGCCAGGGGACCTGGAGCTACTACCGCGCCGGCGGAGATTCTCCCTTCTTTGCCGCCATCCGTAGCGCCGTCGAGCAAGGGACAGAGGCACTTCCCGAGCGGGGCAGGGACCTGGCTGCGGTCGCCGCGGTGCTGGAAGAGCGCCGCCGCAAAAGCCAGGAGTTTTTCGATCTCCATGCCCGCCAGTGGGACGACATCGCCCGGACCCTGCTGCCGGTCTCAGAGTACCGGGAGCGGCTCCTGGCCCTGGTGCCGGAGGGGGCAACCGTGGTGGAGATCGGTCTCGGCACCGGCGGCCTGCTGCCGGCCCTGGCTGCCAGGGCGAAGCGGGTGATCGGGATCGACCATTCCCCGGCCATGCTGGAAGAGGCCAGACGCAGGCTGGCAGCGGCGGGTCTCGGCGGAATAGAGCTTCGCCTGGGGGAGATGACCCATCTCCCTTTGCCGGACAACGTGGCAGAGTGCGCCGTGCTCAACATGGTGCTGCACCATGCAGCAGACCCACAGGCGGTACTGGCCGAGATCAGGCGAGTGCTAGCCCCCGGCGGCTCGCTGCTCCTGGTCGATCTGGCCCGGCACGAGCGGGAATGGGTGCGGGAACAACTGGCCGACCAGTGGCTGGGGTTCGAGGAAGATGAACTGACAGCATGGCTCTCGGCGGCCGGTTTTCCCTATGTCCGTTGTGAGCGAATCGAAGGGATGAAGGGACACGAGGCTGTGCTGGTGGTAAGAGCGGCAGATTGAATTCTCGTTTTGCTTGTTCCTGAAAAGTTGAGTGAGACCCGATCTGCCATTTACCGGTTTTCAGTCGAGGAGACAATATCACGAAGGATCAACATCTAACCAAAGGAGAACACCACATGTCACAAGACTTTATCGTAGCAGACCTTTCCCTGGCCGAGTGGGGGAAAAAAGAGATCAGGATTGCCGAGACCGAGATGCCGGGGCTCATGGCCATCCGCGATGAGTATGCCGGCCAGCAGCCGCTGAAGGGCGCCCGCATCACCGGCTCGCTGCATATGACCATCCAGACCGCTGTGCTGATCGAGACCCTCAAGGCCCTTGGCGCCGAAGTGCGCTGGGCATCCTGCAACATCTTCTCCACCCAGGACCATGCCGCAGCCGCCATTGCCGCCGGCGGCACCGCGGTCTTCGCCGTCAAGGGGGAATCCCTGGAGCAGTACTGGGACTATACCCACCGGATCTTCGAGTGGCCCGACGGCGGCTTCTCCAACATGATCCTGGACGACGGCGGCGACGCGACGCTGCTCCTCCACCTCGGCACCAGGGCGGAACAGGATCGTAGCGTCCTGAACAACCCCGGCTCCGAGGAGGAAACGATCCTCTTTGCGGCCATAAGCAAGAAACTGGCTGTTGACCCCACCTGGTACTCCACCCGCCTGGCCCAGGTGAAAGGGGTGACCGAGGAGACCACCACCGGCGTGCACCGGCTCTACCAGATGCACGAGCGGGGGGATCTGGCTTTCCCGGCCATCAACGTCAACGATTCGGTGACCAAGTCCAAGTTCGACAATCTCTACGGCTGCCGCGAGTCGCTGGTGGACGGCATCAAGCGGGCTACCGACGTGATGGTGGCGGGCAAGGTCGCCCTGGTCTGCGGCTACGGCGATGTGGGGAAGGGTTCGGCCCAGGCGCAGCGCGCCCTTTCGGCCCAGGTCTGGGTTACCGAGATCGACCCGATCTGCGCCCTGCAGGCCGCCATGGAAGGGTACCGCGTCGTTACCATGGAGTATGCGGCCGACAAGGCCGACATCTTCGTCACCTGCACCGGCAACTACCACGTCATCACCCATGACCACCTGGTCCGGATGAAGGACCAGGCCATTGTCTGCAACATCGGTCATTTCGACAACGAGATCGACGTGGCGAGCATCGAACAGTACCAGTGGGAGGAGATCAAGCCCCAGGTGGACCATATCATCCTGCCGTCGGGCAACCGGATCATCCTTCTGGCCAAGGGGCGGCTGGTGAACCTGGGGTGCGCCACCGGACACCCCTCCTACGTCATGTCCTCATCGTTCGCCAACCAGACCATCGCCCAGATCGAGATCTTCTGCAATCCGGGCAGATACCCGGTCGGCGTCTATACCCTTCCCAAGCACCTGGACGAGAAGGTGGCACGGCTGCAGCTGAAGAAGCTGAATGCCGTGCTCTCTACCCTCACCAAAGAGCAGGCAGATTACATCGGCGTGCCGGTGGAAGGTCCGTACAAGTCCGAGCACTACCGTTATTGAGCAGGTCCACTGTCTGCCAATGAAAAAGCCGCCCATCCGGGCGGCTTTCGGTGCGAGTCAATGACCGGGGAGGGGAGTCTCCCTCCCCGGTCCCACTGCGCTGTTATAAGTCTTCTCCCTCGTCGCCTGCCATAGTGTCGACACGGGTCATGTGGCCACCTTTTTTGGCCCCCAGCCAGACGCTCAGAAACATGACTGCCGACACCAGCATCGTCATCATCATACTGAACTTGATACCGTAAAATTCCCATCCTACGCTTGTCATGGTATCCACCTCCAATCAATGCTGTAGAAAATCTCGGGGACTCCTGGCTCAGTCCGCTTTTCCCTGTCCTTAGTATAGCACGGTCAATCATAATTGCATGCAAAAAATTGCATATATGGCGAGTAATATGAAAGCGTTCTCAGACGGGCAATGCCGGTCTGGAGAATTCCATTGTCATCGGGCACGGGTGCTGTATCCTATCAGCAGGAGACTGCAAGGGGAGGTAGAGTATGACGATCTACGATTTCACGGTGACCACCATCGACGGGCAGCCGCAGAGCCTTGCCGACTATCGCGGAAAGGTGCTGCTGATCGTCAATGTCGCCAGCAGGTGCGGCTTCACCCCCCAGTATGCCGGTCTGGAGAGGCTGTACCGGGTCTACCGGGAGCGGGGATTTGCGGTGCTCGGTTTCCCCTGTGACCAGTTCGGCCATCAGGAGCCGGGGGACGAGGCAGAGATCAAGAGTTTCTGCTCCCTGACCTACGACGTCAGTTTCCCCCTGTTCGCCAAGATCGAGGTGAACGGCGCCGGTGCGCACCCGCTCTACCGCTACCTCACGGCGGAGCGTAAAGGGCTGTTCGGCAGCGAGGCGATCAAGTGGAATTTCACCAAGTTCCTGGTGAACGGCAAGGGTGAGGTGCTGAAGCGCTTTGCTCCGACGGATACGCCCGAACGGATCGAAAAGGACCTGCTGGCGCTGTTGGACGGATAAGATTATCACTAAAGGAGCTACAATGAGCCGCATCCCGTTTCCGACATTTCTGGACCGGTTCCCCTGTATCCTCGGCGAGGGGGCAGTAATTGAGCGGCTGCGCCGCAATCCAGCGCTGGAACTCGATCCCTTGCTGGTAAATGCCGCCTTTCTCTATGACGGTCCGAAAGGGGCGGCACAGGAGGCCATCTGCCGCGAGTACCTGGAGATCGGCAAGCGGAGCGGGCTGCCGCTGCTCCTCTCTACTCCGACCTGGCGGGCGAGCAGGGAACGGATCGAAGCTGCCGGTTATGCCGACCGGGACGTCAATGGCGATAACTTTCGCTTCCTTGCCGCGGTGCGGGACAGCTACGGGGATTATGGGGAAAAGATCGCGATCTGCGGCCTGATGAGCTGCCGCGGCAATGCCTATGCCCCGGAAGAGGCCCTGACCGTTGCAGCGGCGCAGGAGTTTCACGCCTGGCAGGCGAACCGGCTCGCCGCAGCCGGGGTCGATTGTCTTCTCGCCGCCACACTGCCTGCCCTCAGCGAGGCAACCGGCCTGGCTGCTGCCATGGCCGCGACCGGCACGCCGTACCTCGTCAGTTTCGTCGTCCGCCCCGAAGGGACCCTCCTGGACGGCACCCCGCTGAAAGAGGCTATTGCGGCCATCGATGCCGCGGTCTCGCCCCGTCCCCTGGCCTACCTGGTCAACTGCACCCATGGCTCCATCTTCAGGAAAGCGCTTCTGCACGAGGCCAATGCATCGCCCCTGGTGCGGGAGCGGATCGTCGGCCTGTTGGCCAACACGGCGGCACTCACCCCCGAGGAACTGGACGACTGTGCATGTCTCGTGGAGGAGGCGCCGGAGATCTTCGGCAAGGGAGTGGCAGCGCTTTACCGGGATCTCGGCATGAAGATCCTGGGTGGTTGTTGCGGCACCGACGGCCGTCATATCGGCTGTCTGGCGGACGAGCTGTGTCGCAGGCAGCAGCCGTGATGGAGATGCACGGAGGGGGATTCTAGACCATCCGGAAACACCTGATGAGGCACTACCGGTTTCCAGATCGGAAACGGGGGATTTTTCGTTCTGGCAAGGAAATCAAGGGATTGCGCGGAGGCGTAGTACCCACAGGGCATAAACAGCGCTACGCCGCACAAGGAATCCCGCAGATTGACACCGCCAGGGCGGAAAAGAGCTGTTTACGGATGGAAACTAGATGCCCAGGACCTCTGCCAGCCGCAATACCTCGTCCTGCGGGCGCTTTTCACCTTTTACCACGTCATCGATGGGGGTGGAGAGCACCGAATTGCAGGAAAGCCCGACCATGACGCCACGCTGGCCGTTGGCCAGGAATTCGACGGCGTTCTTGCCGAACCGGCTCGCCAGCAACCGGTCGAAGACCGTGGGGGCGCCGCCGCGCTGGTAGTGTCCGAGCACGGTGACGCGGGTCTCGAAGCCGATGGCATCCTTGATGGTAGCGGCAATCTCATCGCCGTGACCGGCCCCTTCCGCCAGGATGATGATGGCATTGTCGCGCCCCTCCTCGTAGCGTGCCCGCAGCTGCTGGCAGATCTCGGCGAGGTCGGTCTCCCGTTCGGGCACCAGGGCGTATTCAGCGCCCGAGGCAATAGCGGCGATGCTGGCAAGGTAGCCGGAATTGCGCCCCATCACCTCGATCACAAAGGCGCGGGCATGGGAGCTGGCCGTATCCTTGATGCAGTCGACCGCGTAGATGATGTTGTTGAGGGCGGAGTCCACCCCCAGGGCCATGTCGGTGTAGGGGATGTCGTTGTCGATGCTGGCAGGGACCCCGATTACCGGCATCCCGAGGCGATGGAGGGCCTGGGCGCCCTTGAGCGAACCGTCGCCGCCGATAACCACCAGGCCGTCGATCTTGAGATTGGCGAGGATCTCCATCGCCTTTTTCTGCCCCTCGGGGGTGCGGAACTCCTCTGAGCGGGCGGACTGGAGGAACGTACCGCCACGGTGGAGAATGCCGGAGACCGCCTTGGTATCGAGGGGGATACAGTCTCCCTTCATCAGCCCCAGATACCCCTTGCGAAATCCCACCACTTCCATGTTCATCCGGATCGCCGTCCGGACAGCCGCCCGTATGCAGGCGTTCATGCCCGAACAGTCGCCGCCGCTGGTCAAGATGCCGATCTTCTTCATTCGTTTTCTCCTTCACGCTGTTTCTGCAGTTGTCGCAGATATGCCATTCGTTCCTTGATGGTCTTTTCGTAGCCATGCCCCTTGGGGGCGTAGAAGGTGCGTCCCTGGAGCTTTTCCGGCAGATACTCCTGGCTGGCGTATCCTTCGGCAAAGTCGTGGGCGTATTGGTACCCCTTGTGGTAACCGAGCTCCTTCATCAGCTTGGTGGGGGCGTTGCGGATCTGCAGCGGGACCGGCAGGGCGCCGCTCGCCCGAACCTCTGCCAGTGCCGCGTCGATCCCGGCATAGGAGGCGTTGGACTTGGGGGCCGTCGCCAGGTAGGTCGTTGCCTGGGCCATGATGATCCTTCCTTCGGGCATGCCGACCATCTGGAATCCCTGCAGGGCCGACACCGCCACCTGGAGGGCGCGGGGATCGGCGTTGCCGATATCCTCGCTGGCGAGGATGACCATCCTGCGGAGGATGAAGATCGGGTCCTCGCCCGCCTCGATCATCCGCGCCAGCCAGTAGAGAGCGGCATCCGGATCGGAACCGCGCATCGACTTGATGAAGGCGGAGATGACGTTGTAATGCTCCTCGCCGGCCTGGTCATAGAGGAGTGCCTTTTTCTGCAACGCCTCCCTGGCGGTTTCCAGGACGATATGGCCATCCCTGGCCAACCGGGAAGCGGTCTCCAGGGTGTTCAAGGCGATCCGTGCATCGCCACCCGATTGCCGGGCGATGAAGGCGAGGGCGTCGTCGTCGCAGGAGAGGTCGATCGAGCCGAGGCCGCGCTCGGTGTCGGCAAGGGCATGGCGGAGGATGCTCAGGGCGTCGTCGTCGCCGAGCGGGTTCAGGACCAGCACATTGCAGCGGGAGAGGAGCGGTGCCACCACCTCGAAGGAAGGGTTTTCGGTGGTGGCGCCGATGATGGTGAAGATGCCCCTCTCCACGTAGGGAAGGAAGGCATCCTGCTGCGCCTTGTTGAAGCGGTGGATCTCGTCGACAAAGAGGATGGTCCGCTTGCCGTGGTACTTCCGCTCGTCCTCGGCCTCTTTCAGGACCTCGCGAATCTCCTTGACGCCGGTGAGGATGGCGGAGAAGAAGATGAAGTGGGCCTTGGTGGCGTTGGCGATGACCTGTGCCAGGGTGGTCTTGCCAGAACCGGGCGGTCCCCAGAGGATCAGCGAGGGGACCTGGTCGTCTTCGATCAGGCTGCGCAGCATCCTGCCCGGCCCGAGCAGGTGCTCCTGCCCCACGTACTCGTCAAGGGTGCGGTGGCGCATCCGCTCGGCCAGCGGGGCGTTCTGCCGTGAATCTCGTGTTGCGGCGTCAGCGAAAAGGTCCATGGGATTCGGGTGAACTAATGTTTCTCCAGGCAGATCCCTTCGTGGAGGCAATGCTGCACCGTTGCCTCCACCTCCAGGGTGGTGACGTCCCAGATCTCTTCGGCGTACTCGGCAATGGTCCGGTCGCTGGAGAACTTGCCCATGCCGGCGCAGTTGAGGATCGACTGCCGCGCCCAGGCAGCCTGGTCGCGGTAGAGTTCGCTCACCCGCTCCGGGCAGGCGATGTACGATTCATAGTCACACAGGACCATGTAGTAATCTCCCTGGTTTAGCAGGGTATCGACGATCGGCCGGAAGAGTTCCGGGGCGTGGGGGGAGAAAAACCCCTCGGCGATCATGTCCAGCACCTTTTTCAGCTCCGGGTTGTGGCTGTAGTAATCCCGCGGGTTGTAGCCGCGCCGGCGAACGGCCCCGACCTCGTCTGCGGTGAGTCCGAAGATGAACATGTTCTCCGGGCCGACCTCTTCCCGCATCTCGATGTTCGCGCCGTCCAGGGTGCCGATGGTGAGGGC
>JACRPV010000110.1:12897-23267 GCA_016223015.1 Geobacter sp.
ATGTTGCCGGTGCCGGATGCCTCGGTCCCGGCGGTGGAGATCTGCTGGGAGAGATCGGAGGCCGGGAAGATCTTCTCTGCCAGGGAGACGCTGTAATTGGCCAGGAACACCACCTTGAGCCGGTTGCGGACATCCGGGTCGTCGTTTACCACGTTGCCCACGGCATTGACTAGGTTGATGATCAGCTTGGCAATGAAGTAGGAGGGGGCCGCCTTGCCGCTGAAGATGACGGTCCGGGGCACCACGTCCCGGTCGGGGTTCTCCTTGATCCGGTTGTACAGCGTAATGACATGAAGGACGTTCAGAAGCTGCCGTTTGTACTCGTGGATCCGCTTTACCTGGCAGTCGAAGAGCGAGTCCACATCCACCGAGATCCGGTTGTGATGGGCAATGCACCGGGCCAGGTTTTCCTTGTTGGCCCGCTTCACCTTTTGCCAGCGTGCCACAAAGACCGGGTCTTCGGCAAGAGGAACCAGGTTTTTCATCTCTAAAAGATCGGTGATCCACCCTTCGCCGATATATTCGCTGATCAGGGCGGAGAGGGGAGTATTGGACTTCTTCAGCCAGCGTCGCTGGGTGATGCCGTTGGTCTTGTTGTTGAACCGTTCAGGGTACATCTCATAGAAGTCCTTGAAAAGGGCGTTCTTCAGGATCTCGCTGTGCAGCGCCGCAACGCCGTTGACCGAGTGGCTGGCAACGATGCAGAGGTGGGCCGTGCGGACCTTCCGTTCCCAGTTTTCCTCGATGATCGACATCCTTGCCGCGCGGTCGTTGTCGCCGGGGAAGCGTTTGCGCACCTCTTCCAGGAAGCGGTTGTTGATCTCGTAGATGATCATCAGGTGGCGCGGCAGGATCTGCTCGAAGAACCAGACCGGCCATTTTTCCAGGGCTTCGGGAAGGATGGTGTGGTTAGTGTAGGCGAAGATCTTGCTGGTGATATTCCAGGCATCGTCCCAGTCCAGCTTTTCCAGGTCGATGAGGACCCGCATCAATTCCGGCACTGCCAGCGACGGGTGGGTGTCGTTCAACTGAATCGCCACCTTTTCCGGCAGGAGCTTCATGTCCTTGTGCATCTTCTTGAAGCGGTAGAGTACATCGTGGACCGTGGCCGAGGCAAGGAAGTATTCCTGCTTGAAGCGGAGTTCCTTCCCTTCCAGGACGTTGTCGGCCGGGTAGAGGACCTTGGAGATGTTTTCCGAGAGCATCTTCTTTTCCACGGCGCGGATGTAGTTCCCCTCGTTGAAGAACTTGAGATCGAACTCGCGGCTGGACTTGGCGCTCCAGAGCCGCATGGTGTTCACCGTGTTGTTCCGGTAGCCGGGGATCGGGGTGTCGTAGGCCATGGCCATGACATCCTCGGTGTCGACCCAGTTGTGGACCGTGCGGCCGTGACGATCGGTGGTGGTGATCACCTTGCCGTAGAATTTGACCGGATGGAGGTGTTCCTGGCGGTCCATCTCCCAGGGATTGCGATAGCGGAGCCAGTTGTCGGGGAGCTCCACCTGGGCGCCGTCCACGATCTTCTGGCGGAAGATGCCGTATTCGTAGCGGATGCCGTAGCCATAGGCCGGGATGCTCATGGTGGCCATGGAGTCGAGGAAGCAGGCAGCCAGGCGTCCCAGGCCGCCGTTACCGAGTCCGGCATCCTGCTCGTCGTCGATGATCTCTTCGAAATTGTACCCGAGCGAGGTCATGGCCTCCCGGAACTCGTCGTAGATCCCCAGGTTGATCAGGCTGTTCTCCAGGGTCCGTCCCATCAGGAATTCCATGGAGATGTAATAGACCCGCTTCTGGTCGCTGTTGTAGTAGGCCTGCTGGGTGTCGAGCCAGCGTTCGACCATCCGGTCGCGCACCGCGTAGGCCAGGGCATTGTAGATGTCGTAGCGGCTCGCCGAATACTTGTCCTTGCCCAGGTTGTATTCCAGGTGTTCGAGAAAGGCCTTGATGACCAGCATCATGCTGTCCAGTTCGGCGGTCTCCATCTGTCCTTCAGGTAGGTAATCCATGCAGCCCCTCTGTACGTTGGCGGTTTTCAATAGTGGAAGTCTGAATCATCACTCATTATAGCGGCAATCGCCGGAATTTCCATTGGACAGAAAAAATGAACTGTGCTAGTTAGTTTCCGACCGGAAACCGTTCTTTCCCACCCTGTCGGTGTCAATCTGCCGGGGCGAAGAATTTCCGTTGCTCTTCAGCCGCACCGCCACGATAGGAGCGCATCCATGAAACGGGTTGCCATTGTCGCCAAGATGCACGATCCGCGCTGCCAGGTGGTTGCCGGGGAGCTGGTAACCTGGCTGAAGGCGCGTGGGGTGCCGCCGCTGGTGGAGGCCCACCTGGCCCATCACCTCGGCCTCCCCGACGGCATCGAGAAGGATGCCATAGCGGATCGGGCCGATCTGGTGGTCGTGCTGGGGGGGGACGGTACCCTCATTTCGGCAGCCCGGCTCATCGGCGGCCGTAACATCCCGATCCTGGGGGTCAACCTGGGGAGTCTCGGCTTCCTCACCGAGATCACCCTGGACGAGCTCTATCCGATCGTCGAAGACTGCCTGCAGGGAGAGTACAACGTTTCGGAGCGGATGATGCTCGACTCCACCGTGCTGCGCAGCGGCGAAGAGATCGCCCGCCATCAGGTGCTCAACGACATCGTCATCAACAAGGGGGCCCTGGCGCGGATCATCGACCTGGAGACCCTGGTCAACAGTCACCATCTCACCACCTTCAAGGCCGACGGCCTGATCATCTCCACCCCCACCGGTTCCACCGGCTATTCGCTCTCGGCGGGCGGACCGATCATCCATCCTGCCATGAACTGCCTGGTGATCACCCCGATCTGCCCCCACACGCTCACCAACCGGCCCATCGTGGTTGCCGACGACGCCCTGATCAACATCACCGTCAAGTCCCTGGAGGACGAGGATATATTTCTTACCCTCGACGGCCAGGTTGGGGTAGAATTGAAAAGCGGCGACATGATCATGGTCCGCCGGGCTCAGCACTGTTCGCGGCTGGTCAGTTCCAAGACCCGGGACTTTTTCGAGGTATTGCGGACAAAGCTGAAATGGGGCGAACGGTGATTCGCGTGGGCAGAGCGGCCACGCAGGGCCGCCCCTACGGTAGGTGCCTGCGCCGACCGTCGTTGCGGCGTACTGATGCGAATCCCCCTGCGTATGATCGATAGACTATGCTGACCGACCTGAACATCAAGAATATTGCCATCATCGACACCCTGCACGTGGCCTTCGGTCCGGGGCTCAATGTCCTTACCGGTGAAACAGGCGCCGGCAAGTCGATCATCGTCGACGCCGTGTCGCTCCTCATGGGAGGGCGTGCCAGCAGCGAGCTGATCCGGTCCGGGGCCGAAGAGGCTACGGTGGAAGCGGTGTTCGATCTGAACGGCCGGCCGGAGCTGCAGACATTCCTTGCCGAAAACGGGATCGAAGGGGACGGCGAACTCCTGGTGAAACGGTTCGTGGCCAGAACCGGCAAGAACCGGATCTTTCTCAACGGCGGTCTGGCAACCCTCGGCGTCCTGACCGAGGTCGCCCACCGCTGCATCAACATCTACGGCCAGCACGAGGCCCAGACCCTGCTGAAACCGGACAACCACCTGCTCCTCTTCGACGATTTCGCCGGCTGCACCGCTCTCCGCCAGGAGTACGGGAACCTGTACGCCCGCTATCGCCAGGCAGAGCGGGAACTGGCCGAGCTGGACGAGGGGGAAAGGGAACGGGAGCGGCGGATCGACCTGTTGAGCTTCCAGTCGACTGAGATCGCCGATACACGGTTGCAGGCCGGCGAAGAAGAGGAACTGGAGCGGGAGCGGCAGCTGTTAGTCCATGCCGAGCGGCTGATGGGAGCTGCCCAGGGGGCCTATGAACTGCTCTATGGCGGGGACGCGCCGCTTCTGGGGCTTTTGAAGGGGGCTGCATCCGGGATCGGCGAGGTGACGGCACTGGACCCCCGGCTTGCCCCGGTCAGGGAGTCCCTTGAAAGTGCCTATCTTCAGCTGGAGGACACGGCCCTGACGCTGCGGGACTATGCCGGCCGCATCGAGGCGGACCCTGCCCGGCTGCAGCAGCTCGACGACCGGCTCGACCTCATCGGCCGGCTGAAAAAGAAATATGCACCGACCGTCCAAGAGCTTCTTGCCTTCAAAGAGGCGATCGACAGCGAACTGGCCCAGCTCGGCTCCGTTGCTGCCGCACGGGGCGAGCTGGAGTCCCGGTTGGCGGAACTCGGCCGGTGCATGGCGGAACAGGGGAGCCGGCTTTCCGCAGCCCGGCGAGAGGCGGCCGGTGTCCTCGGCAAGGCAATGGCGCGGGAGATGGCGGACCTTGCCATGCCCCATGCCATCTTTGCCGTTTCATTCGACGAGCTGGGCGAACCTCGCTCCACGGGGCTGGAGCGGGTCGAGTTCCTCTTTTCCCCCAATCCGGGGGAGCCGCCACGACCTTTGGCCCGCATCGCCTCGGGTGGAGAGCTGTCGCGGCTCATGCTGGCCTTAAAGCAGCTTCATCCCGAGAGCGACGTCCCGACCCTGGTCTTCGACGAGGTCGATACCGGCATCGGCGGGGCCACCTCGGCACTGGTAGGGCAGAAGCTCAAGCGGGTTGCCGCAGGTCAGCAGGTCCTCTGCATCACCCATCTTCCCCAGGTTGCGGCCTTTGCCGACCGCCATTACCGCGTCGGCAAGGGGCAGGACGAGGGGCGCACGGTCACCAGGGTAGCACTGCTTTCAGCCGAGCAACGGATCGCCGAGGTAGCACGGATGCTCGGCGGTGTAACCATCACCGACACGACCAGAGAGCATGCCCGTGAATTGATAGAGGAGGCAGAACGCCATGCTTCGTAAAGCACAGATCAAGGATGTCAAACCGATCCAGAAACTGCTCACCCATTTTGCCAGCAGGGGGGACATGCTCTCCCGCTCGCTTTCCGAACTCTACGAAGCGATTCGCGACTTTTTCGTCATCGAGGAGGATGGCCGGATTCTCGGCACGGCAGCGCTGCATATCGTCTGGGACGATCTTGCCGAGGTCCGTTCAGTGGCAGTTGCGGAAGAGGCGGGAGGGAAGGGGATCGGCAGCCAGGTGGTGCAGGCGTGCATTGACGAGGCCCGCGCCCTGGGGTTGAAGCGGGTCTTTTGTCTCACCTACAAGCCGGATTTCTTTGCCCGCTTCGGTTTCCGCATCGTGGACAAATCCGAACTCCCCCACAAGGTCTGGGGCGACTGCGTCAAGTGCGTAAAGTTTCCCGACTGCGACGAGATCGCCATGATCATGGATCTCTGATGGTGCGCCTATATTGGCGGGGGTGGATTATTCCGTAGACGTTTCTGCTTCGGCGCAGGCGAATGGTTTTGGGGCTAACCGGACGCCTGTTTTTTCGAGCGCCCGGTTGATCGCGTTTTGGGACGTGACACTGTCTCGACGAGTCTGCCGCTGACAAACTTATGAAGGACGCTTGCAATCAAAGTCTGATAGGGCATGCCTTCCTCTGCTGCCCGCATCTGAATATCCTCCAGGTCGCGAGAAGATACACGGATGTTTATTCGTTTGTCTTTTGAAAGTGCGGCAGCAGCATTTGCAGCATAGCGGTCGATCTCATCCTTGAGATTCGGTACGGATTGCCACTCTCCTCTTTCAAAGGAAGAGAGAATATCTTCTTCGTAGTTTTTATCTGCAGCTTCAATTTTACTTTTCATCTTTGTGCTCCTCTGGAAGATACCTTCTGGTGGCATTCCGGCTTGGAATGATCGTCTTCAGAAAGACTTCCTCATCCGTTTCAACAAAAGGAACCAAGAAGGCATAACTGCGAATGCTGACGATAAATATGCGCTGGTTCGAATATCTTTCTTTGTTGGGGTGTGCGACAACATCAAGAAGCGCTCCATGAGAGATGGCTACCAGGACTTCCTCGAAAGAGACCCCACGATCAGCCATTAATTGAACATTCTTTTCAGAGTTCCAGTTGATTGGCTTCATATTCCGATCATAATCCCCTGTATGCCTTTTGTCATCTTTTTTCATTGCCCAACTGGACCGGTTGACCGTTACTATTTCATCCAATACGTCGCTCTCTCGGGAATATCCCACAATTCCCTTTCGGTCAAAGAATCGGCCACCCCTTTGTATCCCGGATAGATGGTCGCAGCGTTGATACCTTCCTGATTCAACAGCCGGAGCAGTTTCCTTGCCTCGGAACTGGGGAGCTTGAAGTGTCCCATGACCGGGTCTGTGCAACGCAGGGCTTTCCATTCCTTTTCAATGAGGATGTTCACCGGTTTGCAGTTCACCGGTTTGGGGAATGCGGTCCTGGTGAGCATTTCCGTTGTAAAGATGCCACCCTGGGCATGCAGGTTGGGATTCGAGGCATGGGGTGCCGTGACGATGTAAACGGACGTGTTCAGGTTGCCAGGAAATGCCGTGTTTGCTACCCAGTCGAGATTCAGTGCCCAGACACTGAGGAATTGAGCGCTGGCCTTCTCGACAGCCTTTTTTGCTGCGAAATAAGCCGCGACAAGCGGCTTGTCGCTCCAGTCCAGCAGCCGCGTGTGCACGCCATAATGCTGTGCCAGGGCAAGGAGCGGCAGCAGTTCATCGACCGGCCATCCCTGATTCGTGATCTTCTTTTCGAGTTGTTGCCACCCTTTTGGTGTCCGGAGCAGGTTGCTGTCCACAGGCGCAAGAAGCCCCTGGGCATCGATGGACCAGTAAAATTCGTGCAGCCTGCGGAATTCGGCTTCTATCTGCTCCTGGTTGGTCGGCTGGACCCCTTTCTTCGGGGCAAAGGTATAGCCGAGCTTTGCCGCCGGGGAACTGCGCAACGCGCTGGGGATGAGGGTGAAGTCGTCATTCCAGAGCCCCCGGAAGACCCAGAATTGGCGGGTGCCCCGCCAGAGTTCATGTGTGGGCCTCAGTTTTTCCAGCATATCTTCTGCTGACGAGCAGGTGTAATGTTCTATGGCAGAAGTCATCCGCATCTCCTCCGTTGATCCTTCAGATCAGATCGTTTGCATGGTAACGGACGTACCGTCCATGACTTCGTCCCAGTAGTTGAACATCCAGCCGTCAAGGGTAAAACCGCCAGTAGGGTCTTCTTCCGGTCCGCCGGGTGCTTGCATGATGCCGTCAAGCGACGCAAACGTCGATACGATGAGCCTTCTCATGGGGACACTCCTGTAAAATCTCACTTCCCTTTCCCATTGACGTGGTGTGTATTGGTGTGTATAAAATACGTATGACCAGCAAAGAGATCATCAGGCGACTTGAAAACGAGGGCTGGTATTGTGTCGGAGGCAAAGGCGACCACCAAAAATACAAACACCCGTCAATAGCTGGCCATGTTGTAGTGCCACATCCACGTAAAGACTTGCCAACCGGGACCTTGCGGAACATTTTCCGCCAAGCAGGTTGGGAATGGAGGTAATATGTTATACCCCGCATATGTTCACATTGGAGACGATCAACACGCCCACGGTGTAACTATCCCCGACTTTCCCGGCTGTTTCTCTGCCGCTGACGAGTGGGAGGACTTGCCACACATGATCCAAGAGGCTGCAGAAGTCTATTTTGAAGGCGAAGATGTTCCCATACCGGCACCAACATCATTGGAACAATTGACTGCAGACCCCGAATATCAAGGAGGGGTCTGGCTCTTGGTAGATATTGATCTTGCCAAACTCAAAGTTAAAGCGAAGCGAGTAAATATCACCATGCCGGAAAATCTTCTGCATGAGATCGACCGTTCTGCCGAGCAATACAATATGACTCGTTCCGGCTTATTGGCCCAGGCAGCGGATCAATATATTCACCGCAAACAATTAGCTTAGTTTCCGTCCGGGAAGGGTTCTTTCCCGCCCTGGTGGCGTCAATCTGCGGGGTTGCTTGTGCGGCGTACTAATGTATGCCCCGCGCAATCCCTTGATTTTCTTGCCAGGACGAAGAATCCATCTTTGTCTCGTGTCAAGGGCAGACCCCTCTGGATTTTTCCCTCGATGGACCTTGTTTTAATTGCCCCTCATTCTGAGCGCCCTCGAAAGGACGATGTGCAGCCCCCTGTAAACACGGATTTCATTCGTAGGGGCGACAATACTTTTCTCGATTTCGTCGACATACGGCGTAGGATCGATGTCAGGAGGCAACACCTCACACAGTTCTTCGCGGCCTTCACGCAAAAGGTAAATGCGGGCGCATCTTTCATCAGATTCACTTGCCCCAGCGCGAAGAAGCACGCAATTGGCGTAAAGGTCTCCGTGATCCCAACCACGATCCTCATCATCGCCAACCCAAGCCGGAACCATGCGTTGACAATGCAAATAAATTTCCCTGATTGCCTCTCGCGTGGCTTCGATAGCCTGATCAGCAGTGCTTGCGGCGACAAACAGATCGTTTTCCTCCAGAAATCGGTGCATATAGCCTTTACGAGTCTCTTGCAGTGTGCGTACACGTTGCCAAGTACCGCTTCCCCAATCAAGCGGGGGTAGATTCAGTGCTGTGAGTGCAGAATCAAGGTTCTTCTTGAAACTATAAGAGATATCTTTGACGCCTGTTGCTTCTTGGCATGCTATCTCCAGCACCGTCCACGCGGTCACGACGCACCATCGCACGTATGTTCCACGGTCCCATCTGTTACGCGCCTGCCGTGCAAGAGCTCGCGCGTGCAGTGCATCAGTCCACAGATGATAATGATAGCTGTTAACAAACTTTGGGTTGCTCATTTTGTCAGTTTTCTTTCTGGGGTCCATATTGGGGTCACATTGGGGCTTCAAAAGTGTTAACTTGATCCTGATTCCACACCCATCTCAATAACCCACGGCCCCTTCGTTATTGCGCGTCGGCACCCGTCAATCCCGCGTCATCCCTTTCTTGACGGACTTGATGTACTTGCCGAAGTTCCGGTCCTTCTTTCTCTTCTCGGCGTAGGACATCTGGTAAAACGCGGATTCCCCTTTCAGCTTGAGGTAATTCTCGTAGTGGTCCCGGTCGATCTCGCCTGTGCTCAAGGCTTCGTGTACGGCGCAGCCGGGTTCATTGGTATGGCTGCAGTCCCGGTAACGGCAGCGGGATGCGAGGTCGGTAATGTCGATGAAGCCGCCGTCGATGCCGTCTTCCGCATTGAGGATACCGAATTCGCGCATGCCGGGGTTGTCGATGACCAGGGCGCCGTTCCGGAGGAGGATGAGCTCCCGGCGGACGGTGGTGTGCCTCCCTTCGCCGGTGGCGCTGACGTCCTTTGTCTCGCGCAGCTCCCGGCCGATCAGCTCGTTGATGATCGTGCTCTTGCCGACTCCCGACGAGCCGACAAAGCAGTAGGTCTTGCCGGGCACCAATGTCTGCTTCAGTTCGTCGATTCCCTCTCTGGTAACGTTGCTCAGGGTCAGTACCGGCGCGGTGACGCCGAGGGCGCTAATCCGTGAAAGCTGGTCGGCTACTATGTCAGGTCCGACCAGGTCTGTCTTGGTCAATAGGACGTACGGCTCGGCGCCGCCGTCCCGCACCATGACCAGGTAGCGCTCCAGCCGGTTCGGATTGAAATCGAAGTGGCAGGACTGCACGATGATGACGTAGTCGACGTTGGCCGCAATCATCTGGGCTTCCGTCGGCCCTCCTGCCGCCTTGCGGCGCAGGCTCGTCCTGCGGTCGAGTACGGCATGGATGAGCCCGAAGTCGTCGTCCGGACTCTTTTCCACACAGACCCAGTCGCCGACGCACGGGAGCTCTTCCGCTTGCCGGTGACGGTAGAGGTAGCTGCCCGCCAGTTTTGCCCGGAATGCACCCGTGTCGTTCAGGAGCAGCAGTTGCTCGCGGTCCACAGCTGCCACCCGCGCCAGCGTCTCAATCGGCCTGCCTTGAAGTCCGGACAGCTCTTCAAACCAGGGGTCCCACCCTAATGTTTCAAGATTCACAAGCTCGATCCCCTCATTCCCACCTGACGAAGCTGATCTTCATGGTGCCGGGGCTCGGCCCGACCTGTTCCCGCAGCTTGATGATGGCAATCTTGCCGCGACTGGTGCGGACGCAGAAAAAGCGGTTTTCCGGCAGTCTGTCTACCGGGAAGCGCTGGGTGCTGAAGTTTGCGGCGGCACAGACCTGGTAGTCGACCCGCTGGGTGGAGACCGCCATCGCGGCGCCGTTTTGCGGGGTCAGGTAGCGCGCCGTCGCCGTTTCCGCCTCGAACCAGAAGTCCGCATCGTTTTGTGTCACCCTTCCCGTATCCAGGTCGAACTGATAGGTCTGCTGGACATCCAGGTTCCCCCTGGCAACCACCTTGCGGGCAGGCTGTGCCGAATCCACTGCCGTATTGTCCGGAGCAGGCGGCGCGGCGACCAGCAGGTCCACCGCCGTCCCCCGCTGCGCCTGGGT
>JACRPV010000110.1:23354-25929 GCA_016223015.1 Geobacter sp.
TCTGGTCGAGGACTGTGCCGGGCGGCACCTGGTCGGTAGGTCGCGGCCTTTCGGCACCCGGTCGCAGCCCTGCGGCTACCAGCATCTGTGCTGCCAGTTCCAGTGGTTGGCGCACGACATTCGGCACTGTCACCAGCGCCGGTTCAGGCGCGCGAACCGCCATGGCCAGGCGCACCGGCGTTCCCCGCGCAATCGTGCTGCCGGACCGCGGCGACTGCGAGATCACGGTCCCCGGCCTGGCTGTGGCGGATTCGCGTTCCTCCACGCCTCCAGCAACCAGCCCCGCCTTTTTCAAGATTGCCACTGCCCGGTCCAGAGATTGACCGGCGAGATTCGGCACGGTGACGACGCCGGGCCCGGCAGGTCCCGGCGGGGTTTCCGTCGCAGGATGCACAGGCGTGCCGGTCTCCTTCGGGGCAGAGCCCGGTTCGGGTGCCGTCCCCTTGTCACCGGGTTGCGCAACGGTGGTGCCGGTTGGCGGCGATGTCGTCGTGGTCGTCTGTGCCGGTGATCCCTTGAACACCCGTACAAAGGCATCGCGGAACGATTCGATGCTGGAAAGCAGCCCGGTCAGCGCCACGACCACTGCCGTGATCGAGCTGATCACCCAGTTGAGTCGGATCTTCTGTTTTGGCAGAGCAGGTTTCGGCTCGGTCGGTTCCGGTTGGGGAGGCACAGCGGCTGTTGTCCCGTTCAGGATTCGTCCCAGGGTGCCTGTCAGCTGCGCCAGTTCCGCTTCCCAGTGGCTCTCGCCGATCTCGATCGGAGTGCGGCGGGCCAGTTGTTTCAGGTCTTCCGGGAGGTTTGGCTCTGCGGGCATGGCTGTATCCTGCACCAGCACCGGAACCACCCTGATCTTGCGCCGCAGGGCCGTTCCCACCTCCAGTCGGACAATGTCCTGCGGGTCGTCCAGGCAGCGCTTGCCGGCGGCATCGACGCACCCCAGCCACTTCCTGTCGATCACGACCAGGAGCACGGCGCACGAGCCGACGGTCCGGTCGATGGCCTCTGCAATATCCAGGCCTGGCTCGACTGCCGAAACATCCATGAAGACCCGGTTTCTGCCGAATTTTTCGCACAGCCGGTCGTAGATTCGACCGGCGTGGCCGGCACTCTCTTCCCTGCGGTAGCTGATCAAGATCGTGTCCATGATTAAGCCCCTGATCTGATTCGTAGTACGTGAGAATTGTCCGATGGTGACTGTAAAAATATACTCACCGGCAGACGGTCTGTAAAATGATATTCCAAGAAAATTCTCATAATGCGACAAGGTGCCTGCCGGATGTTCCGAATCGCTCCGGATTATGCGATAATCGCGCTGTAACAGTTGCCGGGTTGAGTATTGGGGAAAGACCGGCTATAGTCTAGTTTCCGGAAACGGCTCTTTTTCGGAAAACAGCGGCAGGAGGGTGTCATGGAACTGCACGAGATCGTCGAACGGATAGAATCGCTCCTCAAGGGGCGTGCCCTGGATGGCTGGGAGATCATGGCCGGTGCGTCGCGCAACCTCTCCATCGAGGTGAAGGATCAGACGGTGGATACCTTCCGCTGCTCCGCTCCGGTGGGGGTGAGCGTGCGGGTGCTCAAGGGGCAGGGGCTCGGGTTTTCCTACTCGACCAGCATGGACGATGCCGACCTTTCCCGCATGATCGACAATGCCCTGGTGGGTGCGGCAACCCAGACACCTGACGCATGCAACGGGCTCCCCCTTCCCTCGGAATACCCCGCATTGGCAGGGCTGTTCGACCCGGAGCTGGCAGCGGTTTCGGAAGAGAAAAAGATCGGCCGGGCCATGGACCTGGAGCGCCTGACCCTGGCGGCAGACCCGCGCGTGAAGCGGGTCAGGAAGAGCAGCTACGGCGAAAACGCCTACAGCGTGGCGATCAGGAACTCCCACGAGGTCAGCGGCGAGTACCGCGGTACCTCGGTCTCCTCCAGCATCGCCGTGGTGGCCGAGGCCGAGGGGGACTCCCAGATGGGATGGGACTTCGGCTTCAGCACCGTTTTCAGCGAGGTGAGCGTGGAAGAGATCGCCGCCAGGGCGGCAGTCAAGGCCACCGGGCTTCTGGGTGCCCGGAAGATCCCCACCATGCGCTGCCCCGCGGTCATGGACAGCCATGTTGCCGGAGAGATCCTGGAGGTGCTGGCGCCGTCGTTTCTGGCCGAGAGCGTCCAGAAAGGGAAATCGCTTCTGGCCGGCAAGCTGGGGCAACAGCTCTTTTCGCCGCTGCTCAGGATTCGCGACGACGGCACCCTGACTGGGGGGATGGCCACGGCCCCCTTTGACGGCGAGGGGGTGCCGTGCCGCGACAACGTGGTAGTGGAGGAAGGGAGGCTGCTGAAATTCCTCTACGATAGCTACTGCGGCTGCAAGGGCGGCTGCGAATCCACTGGAAATGCGGTTCGCGGCGGGGCAAAGGGGCTGCCCCACATGGGAGTGACCAATTTCTTCATCGAGAACGGCACCACCCCTGCGGCGCAGCTATTGGCAGGGATCAACAGAGGGATCCTCCTCACCGACGTGATCGGCATGCATACGGCCAATGCGATCTCCGGGGATTTCTCGGTCGGTGCT
>JACRPV010000111.1:0-18901 GCA_016223015.1 Geobacter sp.
CAACTCCTCCTCGAAGTATCATTACGATGGCTCGCAGTTCGTGCACCGGGCGATCAGTCCCGCACACCCGACCAGTATGCCATCTTATCTCGTTACCACTGCCAGCACCTTGACCTCGTCGCCATCGCGGGAGAGGAGCCGATGTTTCAATGATGAATCAAAATAGACGCAGTCCCCCTC
Source organism: Geobacter sp. (assembly GCA_016223015.1). Taxonomy (GTDB): domain Bacteria; phylum Desulfobacterota; class Desulfuromonadia; order Geobacterales; family DSM-12255; genus Geoanaerobacter. Next base: position 181 of record JACRPV010000111.1, read on the forward strand.
ATTGAGAAGGATGCGCTCACCCTCAAGGAGCAGTTCGGCATTCCCCTGCACGATAAAGAGAAACTCCTCGCCGTCGTGGCTGTAGGTGTTCTCTTCATGGGCCTTTTCCGTCACCGTGAGGAGAAACGGCTCCATCTTCTTGTTCTGCTTCCGGAAGGAGAGCGACTCGTAGGAGTGCCCCTGGTTGGTGCCGGATCGGGCGATGACCCGCGGGATCATCTTTCCTTCGCCCTTGCGCACCACCTCGTAGCCGCACTCCTCCTCGTCCTCGATGAAGAACAGGCCAATCTTCACATCGAAGAAATTGGCTATCTTGGAGAGAGTGGCAATGGGAGGGGAGACGTTATTGTTTTCGATCTGCGAGATCAGCGCAGGCGAAAACCCGGTCTCCTTGGCAACCGCCTGCAACGTCAACTTCTTGGCAAGGCGGAGTTTTTTGATCTTCGCACCGATATTATAGTCAGACATTCATGCCCCGTCATAAACAGTAAAATAAAACCAATTTTTATTTTGGCTAAAAAATACTCAAACCGTGGAGAAGTGTCAATAAATTTTTAATCTGGCGCAGAAAACCCGACACAAGAAACGGAACTTCCCGGATGGGTCTCCTGACGATCAAAGGCGGGGGTACTTCGCAACGACAATCAACGCCGCAGATTACGGGCCAGAAGCTCCAGGGTGTGCATAACCCTGGTCTTTTGGCCATGCTGCTTGAGGCCGTCGGAAAGCTGCATCATGCAGCCGGGACAGCCGGTGGCGACCACGGACGCGCCGCTTGCCATGATGGCGCGGCTCTTGGCCTCGTTGATCGCCATGGACGAACCGTAGTGATAGACATTGAAGGTACCGCCGAGGCCGCAGCAGCGGTCAGCCCCTTCCATCTCTGCAAGCTCCACTCCGGGGGTCGCCGTGAGCAGCTCCCTCGGCTGCCTGGTAATGGCGCGGGTCCGCAGGTGGCAGGGGTCATGGTACGTTATCCGGAGCGCTTCGCCGGCTCCGGTCTCTTCGGGGTGAAGCCCCAGCTGCTGCAGGAGCTGGGCAGCATCGACGGTTTTCTCCGCAATCGCCTTCAACCTGGCTGCCAGTTCCGGGTTCCGGCGGCCGACGACGGCGGGGTAGAACTTGTGCAGCGCGCCGCCACAGGTGGCGCAGGCGGTCATGACATAATCCGCCTGGTGCCTCTCCAGGGCCGCCAGATTTCGCTCGGCCAGCTCCCTCACGGTCTGCAGGTCGCCGCCCGACATCCCCGGCAGCCCGCAGCACTGCTGGTCCTTGGGGATGATGACCGTGCACCCCAGGTGGCGGAAGAGCGCCAGGGCAGCCTCGCCGATCTCGGTATAGACGAAATTGGTCATGCAGCCGACAAAGAAGACGATCCGCGGCTTGCCCGGCTCGCCGGGGATTACCTCGGGGTGGCGGTCGAGAAAAGGCTTGCGCGCAATGCCGGGGATGTGGCGCGTGTTGCCGATGAACGGCAGGGGGAAGCGGAGACGCAGCCCCGAGGTCTGGGGGACCTTGCGGAAAAAGAGCGGGCCGAGGATGCTGGCTGCAAAGGCGCCGAAGGTCATCATCCGCCGGTTTTTGATGACGCGTCCCACGGCCTGGTGGAAGGTGGTGAGCCCCCGCTGCTCCGCCAAGGCCTCACGGGCCGCGATGACGATCTCGTCGGTGGGGACCTCGTTGGGACATTTTTCCACGCAGCTGCCGCAGAGGAGACACTTGGACATGTTCAGGTAGGTCTGATCGTCCAGGCCGATGTCACCTTTGAGGATATGCTGGGCCAGGGCCACCTTGCCGCGCGCCACTGCCGGCTCCCGCTGGAATGCGGAAAAGGCCGGGCAGTTGGCCCGGCAGGCGCCGCACTTGACGCACTTCTTCAGCTCCTGTTCGACTCGCTTCAGCGCTTCCGTATGTTGAGTTTTCTTGTCCACGTAGTGCCTTTTATCTTTCACAGTTCAGGAGCGTCGATTTTTCGCAAGGTCAAGGCGACCAAGGGCTGACGCGGAGACGTAGCAGCGCTACGTCGCACAAGGAATCACGCAGGTCAACGCCGAGATTGCGGAAAAGCGGCGGTCCCTTATGCAGGAAACATCTTGCCGGGATTTAAAATATTATTTGGATCAAGAGCATGTTTGACCGCCTGCATGGTCGCAATCTGCACCGGCGAAAGCTCCAGGGGGATGTAGGGCGCCTTGGAAAGGCCGACGCCATGCTCACCCGACATGGTGCCGCCGAGATCGAGGGCCGCCCGGAACACCTCCCTGATCGCTTCGTGGGCCTTTTCCTGCTGCCCCGCAACCTCCTTGTCGATCATCACGTTGACATGGATGTTACCGTCGCCGGCGTGGCCGAAGTTGACGATGGGGATGTCGTATTTCTGCTGGATCTTCTCGATGCGGCGGATGACGTCCGGCACCTTGCTGCGGGGCACCACGATATCCTCGTTGTACTTGTCCGGGTTGACGTCGCGAAGCGAGGGCGAAACCAGCCGCCGCACCTTCCAGAGCGCCTCCGACTCTGCCGCATCCTTTGCCACCTTGCATTCCACCAGGCCGAGCGGCTTGACCAGCTCCTGAATCCGCGCCGCCTGCCGTTCGATCAGCTCCCGGTCCCCGTCCACCTCGATCAGGAGAACCGCCCTGGCACTTTCGGGCAGACCCATCTTGAAGCGCCGGTCCACGCACTTAAGCGTCGCATGATCCATGAACTCCAGGGTGGTGGGGATGATCTTGTTGCCGATGATGGTGGAGACCGCCTTGGCTGCCCCGTCGATGGAATCGAAGATGGTGAGCATGGTCTTCTTCGCTTCCGGGTAGGGGAGCAGCTTGAAGATGATCTTGGTTATGACCCCCAGGGTCCCCTCGCTGCCGCACAGAAGCCGGGTCAGGTCGTAACCCACCACCCCCTTGTAGGTCTCGCCGCCGGTACGGATGATCTCGCCCGTCGGCAGCACCACCTCCAGCCCCATGACGAAGTCCCGGGTCACCCCGTACTTGACGCAGCGTGGACCGCCGGCATTCTCCGCCACGTTCCCCCCCAGGGTGGAAAACTTGAGCGACGCCGGATCGGGCGGATAAAAGAGCCCCAGCTTCTCCACCTCCTGCTGGAACTGTTCGGTCACCACCCCCGGTTCCACCTCGGCGATGAGATTTTCGGTGTCGATCCGCAGAATCCGGTTCAGCCGGGTGGTCACCAGGACGATGCCGCCCCCCTTGGGGAGGGCGCCGCCGGAAAAGCCGCTGCCTGCGCCGCGCGGGAAAACCGGGAACCGCTCCTGGTTGGCCAGCTTCATGACGGCGGCCACCTCTGCAGTATCGGCCGGGTGCACCACCGCATCGGGCAGGAATTCCATCTGCGTCGCGTCGTAGCCGTAGCAGAGCAGATCCTGAATCTCCGCCGCGACATTGTCCGGGCCGACGATCTCTTTCAGCTTGTCGATGATACGTGCGTCAATCATGAACACCTCTGGGGTATGTCCGTAATCCCGAAAAAGAGAGTACAACAGGGGGACTTTTCAGCCGCTCCGGCCGGTTTTCCGGATCAAAGGGCGTTTCGCCCCGTTTCGACGGCATAATTGTTGGATAATAGCGGGTTGCGCCGCAGTTGGCAAGGAATTATCCCGCTGAGTCGCAGGCAGGCCTTATCCCGTCTTCAGTCAGCGATACAGCGTCGCCATGCCGGTTCGGACCATTTATTTCATTGACATTCAACCATTTTTTCTATAACAATTTTTCGTTTTTGTGCCGAGACACCAGCGCCTTTGAACGGGCAAACAATACAGAGGAGGATGAAACACAATGGAACAGTACGCAGTCTACTTTGCCTTGGCCTGTGCCGCCGCAGCGGTGGTTTACGGCCTGGCCTCCGCCCAGTGGATCCTGGGGCTTCCCCAGGGGAACGAGCGGATGAAACAGATCGCCGCCGCAATTCAGGAGGGGGCGGGCGCCTACATGAAGCGCCAGTATACCATTATTGCCGTTGTCGGGGTGGTCATGTTCATCGCCCTGTTCGCCACACTCGGTGCCAAGACCGCCGTCGGCTTCGCCATCGGCGCGCTCTTTTCGGGGCTCACCGGCTTTATCGGCATGTTCGTGTCGGTCCGCGCCAACGTCAGGACCACTGAAGCCGCCAAATCCGGCATCCATAAGGCCCTGAACGTCGCCTTCAAGGGTGGCGCCATCACCGGCATGCTGGTCGTCGGCCTCGGCCTGCTGGGCGTTGCCGGATACTACCTGGTGCTGCAGAAGCTGATGCCCGAAGCCCCGGTGAAAGACGTCGTCAGCCAGCTGGTCGGTCTCGGCTTCGGCGGTTCGCTGATCTCCATCTTCGCCCGTCTCGGCGGCGGCATCGAAGACGACCCCCGCAACCCGGCGGTCATCGCCGACAACGTGGGCGACAACGTGGGCGACTGCGCCGGCATGGCAGCCGACCTCTTCGAGACCTATGCCGTTACCCTGATTGCCGCCATGCTGCTCGGCGCCATCACCTTCACCGGCAGCACCAGCGCCGTCAGCTACCCGCTGATCCTCGGCGGCATCTCCATCATCACCTCCATCATCGGCACCTACTTTGTCAAGCTGGGCGCCAGCGGCAAGATCATGCCGGCCCTCTACAAGGGGCTCATCTCCTCGGCAGTCCTGGCGTGCATCGCCTTTTATTTCGTCACTGCCCAGATGTTCCCCCAGGGTCTGACCAACGCTGCCGGCCAGACCTTCGGCGCCATGAACATTTACATCTCGGCCATTGTCGGCCTGGTGGTTACCGGCGCCATCTTCTGGATCACCGAATATTACACCGCCACCGAGTACGGGCCGGTGCGCCACATCGCCGAAGCCTCCACCACGGGTCACGGCACCAACGTCATCGCCGGCCTCGGCATCTCGATGAAATCAACCGCCCTGCCGGTGATCGTCATCGCCGCCGGCATCATCGTTTCCTTCAACTCCGCCGGCGTCTACGGCATTGCCATCGCCGCCGTCTCCATGCTCTCCCTCACCGGCATCGTCGTTGCCATGGACGCCTACGGCCCGATCACCGACAACGCCGGCGGCATCGCCGAGATGGCCGAACTGGACGACTCGGTCCGCGCCGTCACCGACCCGCTGGATGCGGTCGGCAACACCACCAAGGCGGTCACCAAGGGATACGCCATCGGTTCCGCAGGCCTGGCAGCCGTGATCCTCTTCACCTCCTACGTCGACGAACTGAACCATGCGCTGCAGCTTGCCGGTAAAGAGATCATCAAGTTCGACCTCTCCGATCCGTACATCATCGTCGGCCTGTTCATCGGCGGCATGCTTCCCTACTACTTTGCCGCCCAGTGCATGGAAGCGGTTGGCAAGGCAGGCGGGGCCGTCGTCGTCGAGGTCCGTCGCCAGTTCCGCGAGATCAAGGGAATCATGGAAGGAACCGGCAAGCCGGATTACGCCTCCTGCGTCGACATCGTCACCAAGACCGCTCTGAAGGAGATGGTCATCCCCGGACTCATTCCGATCCTGGCACCGGTCATCGTCGGCTTCACCCTCGGCCCCAAGGCCCTGGGTGGCGTCATCGTCGGCACCATAGTCACCGGCATCTTCGTCGCCATCTCCATGACCACCGGCGGCGGCGCCTGGGATAATGCCAAGAAATACATCGAAGACGGCCACTTCGGCGGCAAAGGCGGCGACGCCCACAAGGCCGCCGTTACCGGCGACACCGTCGGCGACCCCTACAAGGACACCGCCGGCCCGGCCGTCAACCCGATGATCAAGATCATCAACATCGTCTCCCTCCTCATCGTGCCGCTGATCAGCAAGCTGGGCTAGGAGCGTTCCACAAGAACGGAAAAGGGCGGTGCCACGCGGCATCGCCCTTTTTTTGTTTCTGCAACCTTCAGCCTTGCACTGCAGATCATATATATGATATTTTGAATATACCCAAAACCGTGGAGGTCGACTATGCCTATCTATGAATATCTCTGCAGCAGTTGCGGCGAGGCCTTTTCCAAGCTGCAACGGATGGGGGCCGGCGACGGCGAGACCATCTGCCCGGCCTGCGGCTCCGCAGAGGTGAAGCGCCAGATATCGTCCTGCGCCATCGGCGGCGCAGGCTCGTCCGCAGCGGGTCCCTCCTGCAGCATGGGCGGTGGCTGAGGCCCGCATCGCTGAACCGTGCGTTCAGCCCACACAAACAGAAGTTTATCTCAGCAGATCCTCGGCAACTGCTCCCCGGCCAGCATCTCCACTCCCCGCACCCCCCCCACGGCCGTCCGGATCTGCACCCGGCCGCTGCCGCCGGCTGTCACCTCGCCAATGACGGCGGCGTTTTGTCCCAGCGGATGCCGGCGCATCCGCTCCAGCACCGACTCGGCCAGTTCCGGGGCAACCAGCGCCAAAAGCTTCCCTTCGTTCGCCACATAGAGCGGGTCGAGCCCGAGAATGGCACAGACCCCCTTCACCGCCTGGTCCAGCGGCAGGGCAGCCTCGTCGAGGGTCAGGGTCACGTCCGATTGGAGCGCGATCTCCTTGAGGGTGGTCGCCACCCCGCCGCGGGTCGGGTCGCGCAGCACGCGGACTCCATCCTTCCCCACCCCCAGGATCTCCGCCACCAGGCCGTTCAGCGCGGCGCAGTCGCTCCTGATCTCGGTGGAGAGCTGCAGCCCCTCCCGGCTCGCCATGACGGCGATGCCGTGGTCGCCGATGGTGCCGCTGACGATGATCTTGTCGCCGGGACGGGCATTGCTGCCGCTCAGTACCACCCCCTGGTCGCAGACACCGACCCCGGCGGTATTGATGAATATCTTGTCCGCCTTGCCCCGCGGCACCACCTTGGTATCGCCGGTGACGATCCGCACCCCGGCGGCATCCGCGGCGCTGCGCATGCCGTCGACGATCCGCGCCAGGTCCGCCCGGCTGAACCCCTCCTCGATGATCAGGCCGCAGCTCAGAAAGAGCGGCCGCGCCCCGACCATGGCCAGGTCGTTGACCGTGCCGTTCACCGCCAGGGTACCGATAGCCGTTCAGCTCCAGCACCGCCGCATCGTCCTGCCCCGCCAGCGGCGTACCGGAGAGCGCGGGAATCACCAGGTCGGAGAGCAGCTTGTGCGAGAGCACCCCGCCGCTGCCATGGCCGAGAAGTATCAGATCGTTATCCAAAGTTCCTCCTGTAACGGCTCCGGCAAACGTCCATCTGCGGCGTTGCGGTTCGTCGCGTGATACTCGACGTAGCGCTGCTACGCCTCGCACCCCACTCCTCCCGCGCCTTGCAGCTGGAGCATTTTCCGAAGCCGACTGGTTTTTTATAAATTCTCAGGGATGCGATTTTTTCGCAAGGTCAAGGCGTCCAAGGGGCGACGCGGAGGCGTAGTACCCACAGGGCATAAACAGCGCTACGCCGCACAAGGAGGCCCGCCGGACAACGCCGAGATTGCGGAAAAGGCGCATCCCTATCTCCCGTACTTGTAGGCTGCCGCGCATGTCCCTTCCGTCGACACCATACACGCCCCCACCGGGGCATCGGCGGTGCAGACCGTGGCGAACAGCGGGCAGTCGAAGGGGGTGATCTTCCCCTTCAGCACATCGCCGCAGCGGCACCCGGCTGGCTCGCACGACGGCTCGACCTCCAGGGGCAGGGACTGCTCCACGTCGAACGCGGCAAACTCCTCCCTGATCCTGAGCCCGCTGCCGGGGATGGTTCCCAACCCCCGCCATTCGGCATCGCACGGGGTGAAGACCTGATCGAGGATCTCCCGCGCCTTCCGGTTCCCTTCCGGCTTCACGGCCCGCCGGTACTGGATCTCCACCCGGCTCTCCCCCTTTGCCACCTGTCCGGCGAGCATCAGCACCCCCTGGAGGACGTCGGCCGGCTCGAAACCGGTTATCACGCAGGGGCGCCCGAACTCCTCGGCCAAGGACAGGTAGGCATCGGCGCCGATGATGGTGCTGACGTGCGCCGGGCAGATGAAGCCGTCGATGGCCAGCTCCGGATCGGCGGCCAGCGCCTGCATCGGCGTCGGCATGGTCTTGTGGGCCGAGAGCACCAGGAAGTTGGCAAGCCCGGCCGTGCGGGCCGCCAGGATGCTGCCGGCAATGGTCGGCGCCGTGGTCTCGAAACCGACACCGAGAAAGACCACCCGGCGGCCGGGGTTGGCAGAGGCGATCTTCACCGCATCCAGCGGCGAGTAGACGATCCGGATGTCGGCCCCCCTGGCGCGCTCCTCCATCAGCGACGAGGTCGAGCCGGGGACCCGGAGCATGTCGCCGAAGGTGGCAACGATGGTGTCCGGCAGGCGGCAGCAGGCAATGGCCTTGTCCAGGTAGGTGTTGGGGGTGACGCAGACCGGGCAGCCCGGACCGGAGATCAGCCGCACCTCTGGCGGCAAAAGCCCCCGCAGCCCATACTGATAGATGGCCATGGTATGGGTGCCGCAGACCTCCATGAAGGTCATGGTGCGGCCGGCGCCGGCCGCGCATTCTCGCAGACGCCCGGCAAGCCCCTGCACCAGGTCCCGGTCGCGGTATTCGTCCTGGTACTTCATGCCATGTCCTCGGGGTCGAAGACCTCGCGCATGATGGAGAGGGTTTCCAGCGCCTCCTCCTCATCGAGGCGGGTAATGGCGAACCCGGCATGGACGATGACGTAATCCCCCACCGCGACCTCCTCGTCCAGGAGCATGAGCGATGCCTCCCGCTGGACGCCGTCGATTTCCGCCACCGCGTCGGTGCCGTCGATACTGACCAGTTTCATCGGTACGCCTAGACACATATTCCGTTCCTTCCCGCTATGATCGCCTGCCCCAGGGCCAGCCCCCCGTCGTTGGGGGGGACCAGCCGGTGGGTATGGACCGTGAATCCCGTTGTTTCGAGCCGGCTGCAGAGCCCTTCGGTCAATAGCCGGTTCTGGAAGACCCCGCCGGAGAGCGCGACCCGGCCGATGCCGGTCTCATCGCGCAGCCGCCCGCAGACCGCAACGGCCGCCTCAACCACGGCAGCATGGAAGCTCGCGGCCATATCCGCCGCTGCAACACCGTGGGCCAGGTCTTCGAGCAGCGCCGCGATCAGCGGGGCCCAGTCGACCTCCCAGAGCCCGTCCCGCGCAACGACCGGCACCGGATAGCCACGGCTCGGCCGCCCCTCCTCGGCCAGCGCCTCCAGCTCTATGGCTGCCTGCCCTTCATAGGAGATGATCCCCCTGACCCCCAGCAGCGCGGCAACCGCATCGAACAGCCGGCCGCAGCTTGAGGTGAGCGGCGCATTGATCCTCCGCTCCAGGAGCTGCCGCATCAGTGCCCGCTCCTGATCGGAAAGCCCGGTCCACCCCTCCAGGGGGAGAGCGAACGCCGCCTCGCCGAGTGCCGCATGGCACCAGGAGAGCGCCATCCGGTAGGGCTCGCGGATCGCCGCGTCGCCGCCGGGGAGCGGGACCTGGCGAAAGCGCCCGGCGCGCCGGTAACCGGCATAGTCGCCAACCAGGAATTCCCCTCCCCAGACCGTGCCGTCAGGCCCGAAGCCGGTGCCGTCGAAGATCACCCCGATGGTCGGCCCCTCCAACCGGTTTTCGGCCATGCAGGCGGCGAGATGGGCGTGGTGATGCTGGACCCCGACCGCCGGCAGGCCGGTCCGCTCCAGGGCAAAACGGGTGGAGAGGTAGTCCGGGTGCAGGTCGTGGGCGACCAGCACCGGCGCGATCTCCAGGAGCCTTTGCAGGTGGTCGCCGGATTCGGCCAGGGATTCCAGGGTCGCCACGTTCTGCAGGTCGCCGATATGCTGGCTCATGAACGCCCGGTCGTTGCGGGTCAGGCAGCAGGCCCCCTTCAGCTCTGCCCCCACCGCCAGTACGCTCGGCTGCCCGGCGGGGAGGGTCACTGCCCGGGGAACATAGCCGCGGGAACGACGGAGAAAGAGCGGGTTGCCGCGAAAGACGCGGATCACCGAATCGTCCACCCTGGTCCTGATCCCCCGGTCGTGGACGAGAAAGGCGTCGGCAATCCCTGCCAGTTGCGCCAGGGCCTCGTCCTCCCGGTAGGCGATCGGTTCGCTGGAGCGGTTGCCGCTGGTCATGACCAGGGCCGTGAAGCGATTGTCAGCCAGGAGCAGGTGATGCACCGGGCTGGCCGGCAGCATGATCCCGAAATAGCCGCTGTGCGGCGCAACCTCCGGGGCGATGGGGGCATCCGCACGCTTGCGCAGGAGGACGATGGGGCGCTCCGGCCCTGCCAACAGGCGGCTCTCCATGCTGTCCACGACGGCGATGGCCGCTGCCCCGGCAACGTCCGCCACCATCATGGCCAACGGCTTGTCATTCCTCCGCTTGCGGCGCCGGAGTTCGGCAACCGCTACGCCATTTGCGGCATCCACGGCCAGGTGATAGCCCCCCACCCCCTTGACGGCGACGATCCGCCCCTCTGCCAGCATGCCGATGGCCCGGTCGAGCGGATCGCCCGGCAGATCTGTGCCGCCGGCATCGACCAGCCGCAGCCGCGGCCCGCAGACGGGGCAGGCAAGGGGCTGGGCATGGAAACGGCGATCTGCCGGGTCTTCGTATTCGCTGCGGCATGCGGCACAGAGGGGGAACCCGGCCATGGTGGTGAGGGGCCGGTCGTAGGGAATACCGCTGATGATGGAATAACGGGGGCCGCAGTTAGTGCAGGTGATGAACGGATAGCGGTAGCGACGGTCCGCCGGGTCGAACAGCTCGCGCAGACAGTCGGTGCAGACATCGCTGTCCGGAGGGGGCTCCGCCCGCCCTTCGCCCGCGCCGCTGGCAACGATGGCAAATCCCGTGCCCCCTGACAAGGGGATGGCGGTTGACCGCAGCGCCCCGACAACGGCCAATGGTGGCGCCTCCTGCCTGATTTCGTCGAGAAATGCAGCCAGCGCCTCTTCGCCACCCTCGGCTTCCAGCAGCACCCCGGCCGGGGTGTTGCAGACCCAGCCGCTCAGGCCGTGGCGTTGCGCCAGGCGGTAGATGAACGGGCGAAACCCGACCCCCTGGACGATCCCGTCGATCTCCACCCTGATCCGTCCACTGGTCGAAACAGGCCCCATGCGAGCCTCAGCCCTTCTTTACGGCATTCCGTGCGCCTGCCACGCCGGCAGCCAGCCATTCATACCAGGCATCCATGCCGGCACCGCTTCTGGCCGACACCTGGAAGATGGTGGCATCCGGCCTGACCCGGCGGGCCATCTCCAGGCAGCGCTCCACGGAAAACTCCACGTGGGGCAGGAGATCGACCTTGTTGAGGAGCATGACATCGGCGGCATGGAACATCTGCGGGTACTTGAGCGGCTTGTCCTCCCCCTCGGTGACCGACAGGACCACGGCCTTGTGGTGTTCGCCCAGGTCGAAGGAGGCGGGGCAGACCAGGTTGCCGACGTTTTCGATCAGGAGGAGATCGAGCTGGTGGAGGTCGAAATGGTCCAGCGCATGGCGGACCATGTGGGCATCCAGGTGGCAGCCGGTTCCGGTGTTGATCTGCCGCACCGGAACGCCGGTGGCGGCGATCCGGACCGCGTCGTTGTCGGTCTGCTGGTCCCCTTCGATGACCGCGCAGCGGAACCTGCCGGCAAGGTCTTTGAGCGTCCGCTCCAGCAGGGTCGTCTTGCCGGAGCCGGGCGAGCTGACCAGGTTCAGGACAAAGATCCCGTGCTGTGCGAAGATGGCGCGGTTGGCCGCGGCAAGGCGGTCGTTGCGGGCCAGGATGTCGGTCTCGACGGTCATCCGGGCGCGCGAAACCGAGGCATCTCCGTGCTCGTGCTCATGGCCGTGCTCATGGCCGTGCTCATGGCCGTGCTCATGGCCGTGCTCATGGCCGTGCTCATGGCCGTGCTCATGGCCGTGCACGTGACCCTGTTCGTGGCTATGCACATGGCTGTGTACCGTGCCATCGTCATGGCGATGCTGGTGGCCGTGTTCTTGTCCTGTTGTCTCACATCCGCATGTGATGCACATCTTCCAAGCCTCCTCAAGGGTCTCCCGCAGTCGGCCGCAACGGCCCTGCCGAGGGTAATCCGTCAGCTCCGGTCCTCTTCCTCGTCCAGATCCAGCTCCTTCACCCGCAACTCCTCCCCGGCAAGGACCTCCACCTGGTAGCCGCCGCACTCGGGACAGGGGTCGAAATAGGTACTCCGGCCGAATTCCGCGCGGCAGTCGACGCAGCGCCCCCGCCCCGGAATCCGCTGGATGACCAGCCGGGCTCCGTCCAGCAGGGTGCCGCTGGTAACGGCCGAGAAACAGAATTCCACCGATTCCGGCACAACGCCGGCAAGCTCGCCGATCTCCAGCACCACTTCCAGCACGCGACGCCCGCGGGCATGTTCCTGGCAGACATCGACAATCCCCTGGGTTATGGCAAGTTCGTGCATCCCGAGTCCTCAAACAGGTGGCGATGGGAGTATATTCCCGGACAGGGTAGCAGAAATCACCCGTATACAGAAGCACTGTTTCAATGTCCGCGCACCGTCGCCTCCGTCGGTCGTACCATCCTTGTTTCCCCCCTCCTGCTCGTGTATAATCCCGGCCGACACTTCATTCATCGCCACAAGGGGCCACACGTGAAACTGAACACCAAGCTGGTTCTCATCATGCTCACCCTGCTGGTGATCGCCGTCGTCACCCTGTTCACCCTCAACCAGTACAGCCAGCACAAGCTGGTGGAGGAGATCCAGGACAGCTCCACCGCCGTCTCCGACATCCTGCAGAAAAGCGTCATGGACCTGACCTCGGAAAGCGACGAGGATACGTCGAACCTGGCAAACTATCTCAAGGAAGCCCGCCAGAAAGGGATCGACGAGATCAACATCATCAACACGGAAGGGGAGATCATAGATTCCACCGATCCCAAGAAGATCGGCAAGCAGCGCGACCTGAAGAAACTCAACAAGGAAAAGGGGCTGAAGGCCGTGCCGGGAGCCAAGGAAACTCGCGGCATCACCGGCACCATGGTGAAGCCGTTCAAGCTGGTGGTGCCGGTCATCATCGGCGACGAGCAGCTCGGCTATGTGGAGATCAACCTCCTGCTCGACAATATCCGCGAGATCCAGCACGAGAACTTTACCCGCCGCCTGGCAGCAACCTGCACGATCTTTGCAACCGGCATCTGCCTCATCATCTTTCTTGCCCGGCGCTACACGGAACCGATCCATCGGCTGGCAGAGGGGGTCAAGAAGGTTTCCGGCGGCGACCTGTCGGTCAACTTCCCGGTGGAAACCAGTGACGAGATCGGCGAACTGGCAGAGAATTTCAACGAGATGGTGGAAAAGCTCCGCGAGCGGGAATCGCTGGAAAAGCGACTCTACGAGGCAGAGCACCTCTCACGGGTCGGCCAGCTCGCCTCGGGCATCGCCCATGAGATCCGGAACCCGCTCAACTACATCAGCCTGGCTTCCGACCATCTGAAAAGCGAGATCCTCCCCGCCTGCGGCGAGCGGCACGCCGAAGCGGAAGAGCTTTTGAAGAAGATCAAGGAGGAGGTGCGGCGGGCCAACTACATGGTGCTCAATTTCATGAACTATGGCAGGCCGTTGAAAATCCGCCCAGGCGAAGTATCATATTCAGAGCTCTTGGCTAAGGCACTGCCGGTCATGCGCGACAAGCTGGTCGAACAGCAGATCGAACTGAAGCTGGACGTGGCGCCGGATCTCCCCCCGATGTACGTCGACGCGGAGCTGTTGCGCAATTGTCTTTTCAACTTCATCACCAATGCGGGCCAGGCAATGCCGGACGGCGGCACGGTCACGCTCGGGGCGGTTTACGATGCCGCTGACGGCACATTCCACCTCACCTTTGCCGACCAGGGGAATGGCATCAGGCAGGAAGACCTGGACAAGATATTCCAGCCCTATTTCACCACCAAGGAAGCCGGCATCGGGCTCGGCCTGGCCATCACCGAGCGGATCATCAGGGAGCACGGCGGCTCCATCGGCGTTACAAGTGTGATCGGGCAGGGAACGACCTTCACGGTGACCCTGCCGGGACGCGCAGCCGGGCCGCATTCTGGAGAACTGGCATGACCGTATCCGGCAGGGTGCTGATCGTAGACGACGAAAAAGGGCAGCGGGACATTCTCGAAGCGATCCTGACACGGGAAGGCTATCGGACCGTATCGGTGCCGGGCGGCCGGGAGGCGCTGGAGCGCCTGGAGCGCGAGGAGTACGACCTGCTCCTCACCGACCTGAAGATGCAGGGTATGTCGGGCATGGAGCTTTTGGAAGCGGTCCTGGCCCAGAACCCCCAGCAGTGCCTGATCATCATGACCGCCCACGGCACGGTGGACTCTGCCGTGGAAGCGATGAAAAAGGGGGCGTTCGACTATCTGGAGAAGCCGCTGGAGCGGGAAAACCTGCTGATGACCCTGAGAAGGGCGTTCGACCACATCAAGCTGCTGCAGGAAAACACCCTGCTCCACAAGAAACTCCAGGATACGATCATCCTCCCTGACATCATCGGCGAGCATCCGAAGATCAGGGAGGTCTACCGGATCGTCAACAAGATCGCCCCGACAACGTCCACCGTCCTCATCTACGGCGAGTCGGGGACCGGCAAGGAGCTGGTGGCCCGGGCCATCCACGATCTTTCGGCGCGCCGCAGCAACCCCTTCCTGGCGATCAACTGCGCCGCCATCCCCGAAACGCTCATCGAAAGCGAGCTGTTCGGTCACGAGAAGGGGTCGTTCACCGGCGCCACGGCACGGGAGATCGGCATCTTCGAGGCAGCAACCGGGGGAACGGTCTTCCTCGACGAGATCGCCGAGATGAATGTGGCAATGCAGGCAAAGCTGTTGCGCGCCATTCAGGAGAAAGAGGTCCGCCGGGTGGGGGGCAAGGTAAATGTCCCGGTGGATGTCCGAATCATATCTGCCACCAACAAGGACCTGGAGACGGAAATCCGCAAGGGGACCTTCAGGGAAGACCTCTATTACCGGCTCAATGTGATCAGGATCAGTCTGCCGCCGCTAAGGGAGCGGGGGAACGACATTGCCTCCCTGGCGGATTTCTTCGTCGGGAAATACAATGCCAGCTCGGGGCTGGCCGTCAAGGGGATCGCCAAGCCGGCGCTCAAGCTCCTGATGAACTACAGCTGGCCCGGCAACGTCCGCCAGCTGGAGTCGGTCATCGAGCGCGGGGTGCTGATGGCGGAAGGGGAATTGATCCAGCCCGAAGACCTGCCGGCCGAGATACATGCGGGCAATTCGCCGGCCGGGGATCTCCGCCTGGATCTCCCGCCGCAGGGGATCTCCATGGAACAGCTCGAACGGGAGCTGATCGTCAAGGCGATGGAGCGTTCGGGGTGGGTGATCGCCAAGGCCGCGCCCCTGCTCGGCATGAGCTACAAGACGTTGCAGTACCGCCTGGAAAAATTCGGCATCGAAAAGCCGTGACATACCCCGTTGCAGCGCCGGATGCCCGGCATGCAGCGGAGGAAGCACCGGCACAGCCATTACGACCAATAACGCCCGGAGGGCACTATGGATTTCAGCTCTATGCTCCACCGTTTCACGGTGGTCCCGTCACTCACCCCGGAACTCTCCCGGCTGCAGCGGATAGCCCGCAACCTCTGGTGGACCTGGGAACCCGAAGCGCGCAGTCTCTTCAAACGGATCGACATCGAACTCTGGCACGCGGTCCGGCACAACCCGATCGAGATGCTCGGCAGCCTGCAGCAGGCAACCCTCGACAGCCTGGCGGCCGATGAAGGGTTCATGTCGACCCTGGAGCAGGTGGACGATATGCTGCAGGCCTATCTCTCCAGCACCACCTGGTTCGAGAAGACCCACGGCAAAGACCATCCGCTCAAGACCGCCTACTTTTCCATGGAATTCGGCTTTCACGAGTCGGTGCCGATCTATTCCGGCGGCCTGGGCATCCTCTCCGGCGACCACCTGAAATCGGCCAGCGACCTGGGCATCCCGCTGGTGGGGATCGGACTCCTCTACCGCCAGGGCTATTTCCGCCAGTACCTGAACATCGAAGGCTGGCAGCAGGAATACTACCCGGAAAACGACTTCTACAATCTGCCGCTCCACCTGGAACGGGACGAAAAGCGGGTACCGCTCTCGGTGGAGCTGGATTTCCCCGGCCGCAAGCTCAAGGCGCACATCTGGCGGCTGCAGGTGGGACGGGTGCCGCTCTACCTCCTGGATACCAACCTGGAGGAAAACAGCCCCGAGGACCGGGAGATCACGGCCCAGCTCTACGGCGGCGACCAGGAGATGCGGATCCGCCAGGAGATCCTTCTCGGCATCGGCGGCATCCGGGCGCTCAGGCTGCTCGGCATCGAACCGAACGTCTGCCACATGAACGAAGGACACTCCGCCTTCCTGGCACTTGAGCGGATCAGGCTCCTGATGGCGGAACAGGGGGTCTCCTTCCGCGAGGCCCACGAAGTGGTCAGGGCCGGCACGGTCTTCACCACCCACACCCCGGTGGAGGCGGGCATCGACCATTTCCCGCCCGATCTCCTGGAAAAATACCTGGGGCGCTACTACCGCGCCCTGGGGATCACCCGCGACGACTTTCTCGGCCTGGGGCGCCAGAACCCCAGCAACCACCACGAATCGTTCTGCATGGCCGTGCTCGCCCTCAAGCTCGCGGCCCACTCCAACGGCGTGAGCGAACTGCACGGCGAGGTTTCGCGGCAGATGTGGAAGAACCTCTGGCCCGAGCTCCCGGAAGAGCACCTCCCCCTTTCCTCCATCACCAACGGGGTCCATGCCAAGACCTGGCTCTCCCTGGACATGGCAAGCCTTCTGACCCGCTACCTCGGAACCCGCTGGCTCGACGAGCCGACCAACCAGGCGGTCTGGCGGCGCGTATCCCGCATCCCGGACGCCGAATTCTGGCGGGTACACGAGCGGTGCCGGGAGCGGCTGGTCGGCTTTGCCCGACGCTTCGCCACCTACAAGCGGGGCACGCTGCTTTTGCGCGATCCGGAGCGGCTTGCCCGCATCCTCAACAACGCCGGCCGGCCGGTGCAGATCATCTTTGCCGGCAAGGCCCACCCTCACGATCACGAAGGCAAGGAGCTGATCCGCCAGATCGTCCAGTTCTCCAAGGAGGAACCGTTCCGCCACCGGATCGTCTTCATCGAGGATTACGACATGTCCGTGGCGCGCCATTTGGTGCAAGGGGTCGACGTCTGGCTCAACACCCCGCGGCGGCCGCTTGAGGCCAGCGGGACCAGCGGCATGAAGGTCGCCTTCAACGGCGGCCTCAACATGAGCGTCCTGGACGGCTGGTGGTGCGAGGGGTACCGGGGGAACAACGGCTGGGCCATCGGCAAGGGTGAGGTCTACAAGGATATCGAGCACCAGAACGAGGTTGAGAGCCGCGCCATGTACGACCTGCTGGAAAAGGAGATCGTTCCGCTCTTCTACGACCGGGTCGGCGAAGGAATCCCCCGCGGCTGGATCGGCTGGATGAAGAATTCCATGCAGTCGCTCTGCCCCTTCTTCAGCACCGACCGGATGCTGCAGGAGTACTCGGAGCGCTTCTACATCCATTCCTTCGAACACTGGCAACGGCTCGCCCAGGACAACCTGCGGCTGGCAACCGACCTCGCCCGCTGGAAGGGCCAGATGAGAAGCCTCTGGGGGAAGGTCCGCATCGACAGCGTCGAATGCGACGGCACCGACGAGGTGGCCAGCGGTTCCAGGCTGACCGCCGCGGCACGGGTCTTTCTGGGCGATATCCCGCTGGACGAGGTCTCGGTGGAGGCTTACTTCGGGGTCCTCGATTCACGGGGGAACATCGTCGGCGGGGAACTGATCCCCTTTACGCCCGAAGAGGAACANNNTCGAAGGAACCATGGAGTGCCGTTTTTCGGGGCGCCACGGCTTCCTGATCCGCGTCATTCCCCGGCACCCGGAACTCGGGCCGATCTACGAACCGGGGATGCTCCGCTGGGGCTGATGGGCAAAGGGTCCCATGGCCCGCAATAACAGGGCGCTACCGGAAAGATCCGGCGGCGCCCTGGAAAAATTGCTTTGACAGAACTCCACCGATCAGGCTATTAAACGTTTCCGGACCATGCCATCAATCCGTGAACTCGTTCTATGCGCCCTCTCTCGTATCTACTCATCATGCTCTGCGCCATGCTCACCGCCTGCACCACCATGGTGCCGCGTGACCGGCTCCCCTACCCTCTGGCCACCAGCGAGTCGCCGGAGGAAGTGAAGACCGTCGTCGTCCCTCTGCCGGTGATCGCATCGAGCCCCAACGAAGGGATCACCGGCGGCGCGCTCACCGCCTTCCTCCTGCACAACAACAAGGATGAGATCAACGCGCTGGTCGCCCCCCAGGTCAACTACAACAAGAACTTCGGGGTGACCACCTCGCTCTACGGCGCTTTCTACCCGACCACCACCAGCAGTTGGGAGATCAACCTCTCCCAATCCACCAAGGTAAACAACGATTACGAGGCCCGTCTCATCGACAAGACCCTCCTGGCGGGAAAGCTGGAACTGAACGCCTTTGCCTATCACCTGACCGACGGCTCCGCCCGCTTCTTCGGCTTCCAGTCGGACAGCCGTACCGCGGACGAAACAAACTACGCCGATCAGGAAAGCGGCTTTACCCTGACGGCCAGCTACAATTTCTGGCGGCACATCAGCCTGCTGGTGGGAGAACGCTTCAGGTCCGTCAACATCGAGCGAGGAGCGGTCACCAGCGTCCCGTTCATCCGCGATCTCTTCGATCCCGCGCTGGTTCCGGGCTTGGACGGTTTCTCCGCCCACGCCCAGAAA
>JACRPV010000111.1:18913-19511 GCA_016223015.1 Geobacter sp.
ACGCCCAGAAATTCGGCTTTGTCTACAGCACCCTGGATACTGCCATCGCCCCGACCTTCGGCGGCTATGCGCGGGTCTCGGTCGAACTCAGCTCACGGGCCATGGGGAGCAGCGCCAGCTACCAGCACTACGAGGCTGAGGCAAAAGGGTTCATCCCGCTGGACCATGCCCGCTACGTCTCGGTCTTCCGCCTGGCCTACAACCAGACCCTGGGCAATGGCGTGCCCTTCCTGGAGCGGAGTATCCTCGGAGGTGAATCGACCCTGCGTGGCTATGGCCGCAACCGCTTCATCGACTCAAGCTATTTTCTCTGCAACCTGGAGGAGCGGATCAGGCTGTTCCGCTGGGAGGTCTTCGACGTCACGGCCGACTGGGAAGTGGCACCGTTCATCGACCTGGGCGCCGTCTTCGAACGGCTCGACATGGCGAGTTCCAGGAACTTCGAGTTCAACCCCGGCATCGGTTTCCGGGCGGTGGTCAGGCCGAACATCGTCGGCCGGGTGGACATCGGTATCGGCAGGGATGGGCCGGCGGTGTTTGTAGGTTTAGGGCATCCGTTCTAACGGTTGTGCGCTGAAAAACGCCCATCTGCCGCGTT
>JACRPV010000112.1 GCA_016223015.1 Geobacter sp.
AGATTCAACCCGTAGAAGCGGAGAATGTTGAAATCACCGCCGCCAGCCTTGAAGTAGAGCACTATCAGTGCGATCAGCATCAACAGCGAGCCGACCATGGTATAGATGAAGAACTTCAGTGTTGCGTAAATCCGGTTCTTGCCGCCCCAGATACCGATAATAAAGTACATCGGGATCAGCATCAGTTCCCAGAAGATATAGAAAAGGAACATGTCAAGGGATACAAATGCCCCGAGCATACCGACTTCCAGCAAGAGGAGGAAGATCATGTACTCCTTCACTCTCTCCTCGACCGCAGTCCATGTTGAAAGGATTGCAATCGGCATGATGAAGGTAGTCAGGATGACCAGCCACAGGCTGATACCGTCAATCCCCACATGATAACTCATCTCAAAGGGGCCAGCAGCGATCCAGGGTACTTTTTGGACGAACTGGAATTCAGCATTCGTCACAAAGCCGGTCATTATTGGCAGGGAGATAACGAAGGTGACCAGTGATGTGGCGAGGGCGACCCCCCGCAGCAGACCATGACTGTTTTTCGGTATGAAAAACAACAACAACAGGCCAGCTAGCGGAGAAAAGGTCATCAGACTGAGGATCATGTCGTTCATTGAATCTGCTCCTTTTGCTCTATCTCTAAAAAGAAGTCTCTATTCGTCCTAACGGAAAATGTAGACAACTACGATCACGACGGCACCCAAGGCCATGCCGAGTGCATAATTGTGAGTGTAGCCACTCTGCAGGCCCTTCAGACCTGCACTGAAACCCATTACTGCTTTGCCTACGCCATTCACGATCCCGTCCACTATCAGCACATCGAAGCCCTTCCAGAGAAGGTTGCCCAGCGATTTGCACGGATTGACGATCAGGCAGTCGTACAGTTCATCAATGTACCACTTGTTGTAAACAGCACGGTGGAGAGCCGGGAAAGTCGAGGTGAATTTCGCGGGCAGTTTGTCATTGGCCATGTACATGGTGAATGCGATCGAGATACCGACAAGAGCGATTACCACTGAGAGCCCCATAAGTCCCCACTCAAGGGCGTGCGTATGATGTGCCCCGGTGTGTGCATACTGGGTTCCAAAGTGCTGTGCCTGTTCAAAGACCGGCTCAAGCCAAAGCTCAAAGTAGTTGGGAATGCCACCCAGCAGATTGCCGATCAGCTTCGGCAGGCCAATGTAACCGCCAACCACTGCCAGGAAGCCGAGCACCATGAGCGGAATAGTAATAACCAGAGGTGACTCGTGGAGATGATCCTTCACCTTGGGGTTGATCCTGCACTTGCCGAAGAAGGTCATGAAGACGAGGCGGAACATATAGAATGCGGTGAAGCATGCGGCAATGGCGCCAATACCCCAGAGTACGATGTTGAGCGTGCCATGATACGGGTTGGCAAATGCCTGCCAGAGGATCTCGTCCTTGGAGAAGAAGCCGGAGAAACCAGGGATACCGGCAATGGCGATGGTCGATACGAAGAAGGTCAGGAAGGTGATTGGCATGACCGATTTCAATCCACCCATATTACGCATGTCCTGTGCATCGTCATGCAGATGCCCATGATGCAAGGCATGATGCATTGAGTGAATAACCGAACCTGACCCGAGGAAGAGGCAGGCCTTGAAGAATGCGTGTGTCATCAGATGGAAAATACCGGCTGCGAATGCGCCTGCACCCATGGCAAGAAACATGAACCCGAGCTGGGAAACCGTTGAATAGGCCAAAACCCTCTTGATGTCATTCTGCGCCGTACCTATGGTAGCGGCAAAGATTGCAGTAGCGGCACCGACACAGGCAATCACCATCATGGTATCGGGAGACTTGATGAAGACAAAGCTCATCCTGCCGATCATGTAGACACCGGCGGTAACCATTGTTGCAGCGTGGATGAGTGCAGATACCGGAGTCGGACCTTCCATGGCGTCTGGCAACCATGTATAGAGAGGAATCTGTGCAGATTTACCGGTTGCACCGAGGAAGAAGCAGAGTGTTGCAACCGTCACGACGCCACCATACGGAAGCAGGTGAGAAGCAGCCTTGATCTCGGTAAAATTGATCGTCCAGATGTTATGGTTTGCACCGAACCACCAGTAGAGGGTGAAGAGGCCGAGCAGGAAGCCGAAGTCGCCGACCCTGTTCATGACAAATGCCTTCTTGCCTGCATCGCCGGCCGACTTCTTGTGGAAATAGTAACCGATCAAGAGATAGGAGCAGAGACCAACACCCTCCCAGCCGATGAACATGACCAGCATGTTGTTTCCGAGGACGAGCAGCAGCATGGACATACAGAACAGGTTAAGATATGCAAAGAACCTGTAGAATCCTTCCTCGCCGTGCATATAACCAATGGAGTAGAGGTGGATGAGCGAACCAACCCCTGTTACTACCATGATCATCACTGTCGAAAGGGGATCGACGAGGAACGCCATGTCCGCCTTGAAATTACCGCAGTGAATCCAGGGGAACATTACCTTCTCGAACACTCTCTGCTCTGCGGGAAGTCCTATCATCTGCATCAGGATCCCGCACGACACGAGGAAGGAGAGGAAAATCATCAGCGTACCTATACCTCCGATGACTGCCTCGTTCTTGATCCTTTTGCCCAGAAGGCCGTTGATCAGGAAGCCGATCAGGGGGAACAGTGGTATGAGCCATACGTTATCAAGCATTCCAGACTCCTTGCGTGAAATGATTCGTGAGCGTTCTCGTCCTTACCACTTCATCAGTCGCAGATCTTCGACGTCGATGGATTCGCGCTTCTGGTAAGGATCACTGCGCCAATAATGGCAACCAGCAACAGGATCGATGTGATCTCGAACGGCAGCAGGAAGTCCGTAAAGAGAGCCTTGCCTATCAGTTCCGTATGCCCGACCTGGTTGATAACTGCCGTGTCCAGGCTTCCACGCACACCTGTGAGGCTGCTGTGATTCAGGAAGTACAGGGAAACGAACAGCAGCAGACAGCCTACAACAGAACTGATGAAGCCTGCGTGGGTATACCGTTTCGCCGTCTCGGATCGCACATTCAGGAGCATGATGACGAAGACGATCAAGACCATGATGGCACCCGCGTAAACGAGCACTTGGATAGCAGCCATGAATGGCGCATCAAGCATCACGTAGAGCGTCGCGAGACAGAAGAAGGTCATCACCAGAGACAATGCACTGTTGATCGGGTTGCGGCACGTGACAACCAGAAGACCAGTGAGGACAGCAGCCGCTGCCACAAGAGTAAAGAAGATGGTTTCCATTGCTGCTCCTTTATTTCTTTTCTAGCAGGGCTTGCTTGGTATAGATGAAGTCTTCCCGCTTGTAATTGGCAAGCTCAAAGGTATCGGTCATCTTCAGGGCATCGACAGGACAGGCCTCCACACAGTACCCGCAGAATATGCAGCGGAGAATGTCAATCTCGTACCGAGCAGCAAACTTGTCGTGATTCTCGTCTTCCCCAGCCTCAACAGTGATGCACTTGGCCGGACAAACCGTCGGGCAGAGATAACATGCAACGCACTTTGCATTGTTGTGTGATACCTTGAGTGCGTGCAGCCCGCGATAGTTCGGCGAAGGGGTCGGCCGCTCTTCCGGATACAGCAGGGTGACCGGCTTCATGAACAGGTGCTTCAGGGTGATCTTAAGACCATTAATCAACGGCATTATCATGGTGTGTAACCTCTTCGTGAAGTTGAGACTAGAAGAACGATGCGACGATCCCCGTAATAACGATGTTCAGAAGTGTCAGGGGGAGGAATACCTTCCACCCGAGACGCATCAACTGGTCATAGCGGTAGCGAGGGTAGGTAGCACGCACCCACATGCAGAGGAAGATCAAGAAGTACACCTTGGCGACAAACCAGACCCAACCGGGAAGGATTGCAGGTCCATGCCAGCCACCGAGGAACAGGGTGGTCGTTACCGCGCAAACCGTGATCATGTTGGCGTATTCTGCCATGAAGAACATAGCGTACTTCATGCTCGAATATTCAGTACAGAAACCTGATACCAGTTCGGTTTCAGCTTCCGGCAAGTCGAACGGTGTCCTGTTGATTTCCGCCAGTGAACAGATGGAGAAGAGAACGAACGCCAGCGGCTGTTTGAATGCGTACCAGTTCCAGAACATCCCGGACTGATCGGCGACGATCTTCTGCAGCGACAAGGACTCGGACAGCATGAACACCGAGACAATGGCAAGACCGGCAGCCAGTTCGTAAGAGATCATCTGCGCCGAGGAACGTAGGCCACCAAGCAGCGAATACTTGCTGTTCGAAGCCCAACCTGCCAGCACGATACCGTACACGCCCAGTGATGCGAGACCCAGGATGTAGAGGACGCCAACATTCAGGTCAACTACCTTTCCGGCTGAAGTATCGTAAAATGCGGCGATCTGCAGCGGAATCTTGTAACCCATCACCTCGATGGTGTCACCGAACGGAATGACGGCAAATCCTATGAAGGCCGGCACCAGGGCGATGATCGGGGCAAGGAGGAAGGCGAACTTGTCAGCCTGTGCCGGGATTATCTCTTCCTTGAAGAAGAGCTTCAAGCCATCGGCAATCGGCTGCAGTAGGCCATGCCAGCCTGTCCGCATTGGTCCGAAGCGGACCTGCATGTGGCCGATGAGCTTCCGCTCGGCATACGTTGCATATGCCACGGTTAGCAGGACGAACACGAAGACCACGAGGACCTTCAAAACCATGGATATGTAGTAGATCATTGGTAGTCCAAACAGTTCGTATCCCATGTGCTCCTCTTCCCCTTCTCTATAGTATGTATAGACGTTAGATGGTTACGCCGCTTATTTAGCGAGGCTGACCCAGGTAATAGCGTTGCCGCTGGTTATAGTATTGATGGATGAGTCGGCAAAGTGATAGGGGGCGAACACAAGCCCCTTCGGAACGCGGGAACCAACCTTCGCCGCCAGTTTCACCTCGCCGGTTGCCGAGGTAACCTTCACGGTTTCGCCGTCCTTGACGCCGACAGCTTTTGCATCCTCTCTGCTCAGCTCTATATACCCGGCTGGACAGACCAGCATCGGCCCTTCACCGTAGAGTGAAAGTGTGCCGCAGTGATTCAGCGCGGAGCCGGTTACCAGCGCAAACTTTCCAGCCTCGGTAGACGGCGCGGCAGCACTGACCGGGACAAACGTCGCGGTTCCCGAAACGGTCCTGATGGCGCCGTTATCGCCGAGACCGGCCTGCGTCAGGCCTGCATAGCCAGGTACCGTGGCAGCAAGATCAAGGAAAGCGGCCGCAGAGTTCGCATAGGCTGGCTGACCAGTGATAACCTGGAAAAGCCCGCTCAGGATGTCAAAGTCGCTCCGGGACTGTCCAATTGCCTTGATTGCCGGGTTGATCCGCTGCACAGCACCACCAACACTGGTAAAGGTCCCCTCCTTTTCTGCAAAAGAGCACGCAGGAAGTACCACGTGTGCCTTGGCGGACGTTTCCGTCAGGAACAGTTCGGAAACAACCAGGAATTCCACAGCGGCGAGCGCTTTTTCCACCTGGGAGCGATTCGGATAGGAAACAACCGGGTTTTCGCCAGCAATGAACAGGGTCTTAATGCTGCCTGCGGCGCATCCCGACAGGATCGCCTGGGCTTCCTTGCCACCAGAGGTGGGGTAGATCGCGAGATCAGCAGCACCCTGGCTGTTGTTTTTCTCGCCAAGGATGAGAACACCACACCCTTCCTTGCCGACGCGACCTGTGAGCAGAGCGAGGTTTATGACGGCCTGCGCCATCTCCTTGCCATGCCCGGGGTAGCCCATACCGGTAGGGAGAATAATGAGGGCCTTTTCCGCTGCGGCATAATCGCGAGCCAGACCTTTGATGGTATCGGCGTCGACACCGCACTGAGCGGCAACCTGATCGATCGCACAATTGGCAAGTGACTGTTGCCAGGCGGAGAATCCGCCGATTGCCTGGGCAGCTGCCGCATCGTGCAGGTTTTCATCGAGAATGACCTTGGCAATGGCATTGACGAGCAGAAGATCGGCACCTGCTTTGTGCACATATGTCTGAGCATTGGGCAGCTTGGAGAGCTTGCCTTTCTTGTCGGAAAGGAGCCTGATGTCGACGCCATGCTGCTTCACTGCCAGGTTTATCTCAAACCCGAGAACCGGGTGCGTTTCGTAAGCATCTGTCTTTATAACCAGCAGGAGATTCGTCTTCTTGATGTCGGCGATGACTGATGGTGATCCAGCATAGCCGAGGCTCTCTATTGCGCCTGCAGTAAGAGCTTTGTGCGAGTACCCACCGGCATGGTCTATGTTGTCGCAGCCCAGAGTCTCCTTGAACAGCTTTTTCATGACAAAAAGCTCTTCATTGGTGAGGCGCGGAGAGACCAGCGCTGCAAGGGAATCGGGTGAACCTTTTGCATCGCCCAGGCGCTTGGCCACGAGACCAAGTGCTTCGTCCCAGCTTGCCGGCTCCAACTTGCCGTTCTTGCGGATCATCGGCGTAGTAAGGCGCTTTTCGCTGTTGACGAACTGATATCCCCAGCGGCCACGAGTGCAGAGCTGCCCGTTGTGGAAACCCTGATTTTCGTCATAGATCGTGGTCATGACCTCGTTGTTCTTGACGCCGAGGGTCAGCTGGCATCCGGTACCACAGTATGAACAGACCGACTTGACCTTGTTGAGTGACCACCAGCGGGCCTTGAATTTGAACGGCCGGCTGATGAGAGCGCCTACGGGGCAGACCGATACGCAGGAGCCGCAGAATTCGCAGTTTAACGGACCGTCGAATTCGGTGCCGATCCGTGCCTGGATACCGCGATTGATGAATGAGTATGCGCCGAAGGAAACGATCTCGTCACAGATACGTGCGCACTTGCCGCAGTGAACGCAACGATTCATATCCCGTTCGATAAGCGGATTTTCATAATCGATCTTCCAGTTGAACTTCTCATCCTGGAAACGGTTGGTATTGACCTGGTATTCGTAGGTCAGATTCTGCAGGTCGCAGTCACCTGCGGCATCGCACACCGGACAATCGATGGGATGCTTGAGGAGGAGCAGCTCAAGGACCATTTTACGGGCCTTGATGATCTCATCCGTCGATGTCCTGACGATCATCCCTTCGGTTACCGGTGTGGTACACGCCGGAATCTGTCGGCCTTTCATCTGTTCGATTTCGACGAGACACATCCGACAGCCGCCAAAGGGCTGCAGCTTCTTGTCGTGGCAGATGATGGGGATGCGAATGCCGGCAGCTTTGGCAGCATCGTATATGGTGGCATCCTTGGATACCGTTACCTGCTTGTCATCGATTGTAAGAGTAACCATCTCGACCTCTGTCTCCCTCGGATGTTTGACTTACAGCTCGCAGCTACTCGATGGCCATGAAACGGCAGGCGTCGTAGCAGGACTTGCACTTAGTGCATTTTTCCTTGATGAGCTCGGCTACCTGACCCTTTTCCCACTTGATGGCATCCACCGGACACGCCTTGAGACAGGCACCGCACTTGACACACTTCTCTTCCACAACCTGCCACAGGAGGAGTTCCTTACAGCAGTTGGAGGGACAGCGCTTATCAAGGATATGAGCTTCATATTCGTGACGGAAGTATTTGATCGTCGACAGGATCGGGTTCGGTGCTGTCTGGCCGAGACCGCAGAGCGATGCCTTCTTGATGGTTGTACCCATCTCCAGCAGCGTCTCGATATCTGATGCCTGACCGCGCCCTTCGGTGATCCGCTCCAGGATGTCAAGCATCGCTTTCAGACCGATCCGGCACGGAACGCACTTACCGCAGGATTCGTCGCGGGTAAAGTTCAGAAAGAAACGAGCCACGTCGACCATGCAGGTCGTTTCATCCATGACGACCAGACCACCCGAACCCATCATGGCGCCGGCCTTGATAAGGGAGTCGTAGTCGACCGGGGTATCGAGGATCTCGGCCGGGATACAGCCACCCGACGGACCACCCGCCTGGACAGCCTTGAATTTGCGGTTGTTGGCGATTCCGCCGCATACCTTGTAGATAACGTCACTGACCGTCATTCCTGCAGGAACTTCGACAAGTCCGGTGTGCTTGACCTTGCCGGTTACGGCGAAGATCTTGGTCCCCTTGGTCGTTTCCGTACCGAGCGAAGCGTACCATTCGGCGCCGCGAAGGATGATATGACGGACGTTGGCAAATGTCTCGACGTTGTTGATGTTGGTCGGCTTCGCCCAGAGACCCTTGACTGCCGGGAACGGAGGACGGGGACGGGGCATGCCGCGCTCACCCTCGATGGATGCCATGAGAGCAGTTTCCTCACCGCAGACAAAGGCACCGGCACCCTTCTTGATTCGAAGGTTGAAGTCAAACCCGAGCCCCATGACGTTGGTGCCGAGATACCCCTTTTCGTAACAGACATCCAGGGCCATCTGCAGACGTTCAATGGCCAGAGGATATTCCGCACGGACATACACATAGCCAGCTGTCGCACCTATAGCAAATCCGGCAATCATCATCCCTTCGATAATGCAGTAGGGGTCGCCTTCGAGGATGGAACGGTCCATGAATGCGCCTGGATCGCCTTCGTCGGCGTTGCAGATGATATATTTGTGATGGCCGGGGCTGGCTGCGCAGAAGGACCATTTCATGCCGGTCGGGACGCCACCGCCCCCACGACCGCGCAGGCCTGCCTTCTTGACCTCGTCGATGACCGAAGCAGGGTTCATCTTCTTGACGCACTGTTCTATTGCCTTGAAACCGTCTTCTTCAAGGTAGGCGTCAAGTTTTTCCGGGTTGATCTGACCGCAACCGGTCATGACGACGCGCATCTGCTGATCAACGAAGGTGTTGTAATACGGTTTCGCCTTCCGCTTTTCCAGGACAGTCTTGTTGACGATGTGCTCATCAACAAGCATTTCCACCTCTTCCGGTTTGACGAAGTCGTAGGTAATCCGACCGTGTTCCTCGGTAATGATGTCAACGAGAACGTCGTTGGCGCAGAGTCCGCGGCAGCCGGTCTTGATGACGTCACAGCGCTTGCCGACAGTGGCGTTGACGCCCTTTTCGTTGATCACCCTCGTGAACTCGGCCTCGACCTCTTTGGCGCCCATCGAGACACCGCCGGTCCCCTGACAGATCAGAATTTTTATCGCTGCGTTTTCGCTCATAACTGAATTGTCCCTTACTGGATAGTATCGAGCTACTTACTTTTCATCGGCCGCTGGTTGTAATCGGCAATGATTTGATCGACTTTCTGGACCGTCATTGACCCGTAGGTAGAATCATTAACCATTGCAAGGGGCGCCATTCCGCAGGCTCCGAGACAGGCGACCTTTTCAAACGTGTAGCGCAGGTCAGGTGATGTCTCTGCATGACCGATTCCGAGTTTGTCGAAGAATGTTTCGACGATTCGGGGCGCTCCCTGGACATGGCATGCGGTTCCGACACAGACGCGGATGATGAATCGACCACGCGGCTTGAGATGGAACTGGGCATAGAAGGTCAATACGCCAAAGATCTGGCTCGGATAGACATTCAGGCGTTCGGCCACCAGATCGATGGTCGGTCTGGGAACATAACCATACTCGTCCTGGATCCCCTGCAATACCGGCATCAGGTTGCCGGGCAGGGTCAGATACTTGTCGATGATATGGTTTGCTGGCTCGAGATCTATCTCTTCAGCAGGTGTTTCTTCAGCTTTCGTTGCTTCGGCCGGAGCGTTGCTCATTACTCCCTCTCCTTTGTCGCGGTGACGTTACCGGTCGATTTCACCAAGCACGATATCCAAGGTTCCGATGACTGCTACCAGGTCGGCGAGCATCGCACCCTTCGCCATCTTCTCGATCGCACCGAGGTTGACGAATGAGGGCGGGCGGATCCGCATGCGGTACGGCTTGGGCCCACCGTCACTGACAAGGTAGAAGCCAAGCTCGCCCTTGGGCGCTTCGACACCCTGGTAAACTTCCCCTTCCGGTGCCGGGAAGCCTTCACTGGCAATCTTGAAATGGTGAATCAGCCCCTCAATGGTGTTGTACACATTCTCTTTCGGGGGATAGCAGACCTGCGGATCGTCGGCAAGAATCGGTCCCGGTTTCAGGGATTCGAGGGCCTGCTTGATGATCTTTACTGCCTCGCGCATCTCCACCAACCTGACCTTGTAACGGTCAAAGGTGTCGCACTTCTCGCCTACGGGCACGGCAAACTTGTATTTTTCATAA
>JACRPV010000128.1 GCA_016223015.1 Geobacter sp.
GCAGGGGGCCGAGCGGGAGCTGGGTGACGGCAAAGGCATAGAAAAACGCCCCGGAAAGGGTGCCGAGCTGAACGGCGTCCAGGGCGAGGTCGCGGCTTAAGTCGCCTGCCAGCACCGCCATGGAGACCCGGTAGAAATAGGCCAGGAGATAGAGGAACGACAGGATGCTGAAGAGGCGCCAGCGGCGGCTCATGAAAGCATGATGAAGCCCATCTGGCGCCCCGTATCGCCGCCGTCGCGACGGTAGGAGAAGAAGAGCTCGGGTGTGCAGGAGACGCAGTGCTGGGTCGTCTCGATCCGCGCGGGTGCGATGCCGCAGGCAGCAATCTGCTGCTGGTTGGCAACGGCAAGGTCGAGCCGCCACTTTCCCTTGCCGGTTTCGCGGGCAGCTTCTTTCCAGACCCCCGGTTCCTGGGCAAAGGCCGCCCGGACCGGTTCGTCCACTTCGTAGCAGCACGGCCCGATGCCGGGGCCGATGGCTGCGATCAGGTCAGCGGGGTTCGTGCCGAACTGGCTCGCCATCGCCTCCACCCCCTTGGGGACGATCCGGTTCGCCGTCCCCTTCCACCCGGCATGCAGGGCCGCTGCCACCCGCTGTACAGGGTCGAAGAGCAGGATGGGGATGCAGTCGGCCACGCCGATGCCGATCATGATGCCGGCCTGATTGGTGATTATGCCGTCGCACTCCAGCTTGAGAAAATGGGTGACATCCTCGTTCGGGCTGTCCACCACCAGGATATCGGTGCCGTGGACCTGGCTCACGGTCAAAAGCCGTTCGGTGTGCGCCCCGAAGGCGCGGGCCAGCAGGCTGCGGTTACCCTGGACGCTGTGGGAGGAGTCGAGGGTGTTCAGCCCCAGGTTGAGCGAGTTGTAGGGGGGGCGGGAAACCCCTTCGTGGCGCGTGGTGAAGCCTGCAGCAGCCATGCCGGCAGAGGTCATGAGCTGTGGTTCCAGGTAGTGGATCTTGCCGGCCTTTTTCTGTTCCATTGTCTGCTCCTTGTTATGGTCCTTCGAGCCCTTCGAGTTCGTGTACGATCAGGGCCATGTCTTCGGGAAGGTCGGTGTCGAATTTCAGGTATTCTCCACTGGTCGGGTGGATGAAGCCGAGGGTCTTGGCGTGCAGGGCCTGGCGGTGCATCCCCTTGAGCACTGCCCGGACCCGCGTGTTCGCAACGCCGGCCAGGCGGCCGCTGCTGCCGTAGAGCTGGTCTCCCACCAGGGGGAAGCCTGCCTCGGAGAGGTGGACCCTGATCTGGTGGGTCCTGCCGGTCTGCAGGCGGAGCTGGAGCAGCGTAACGCCGGGGTAGCGCGCCAGCACCTTCCAGTGGGTGACGGCGTGCTTGCCGTGGCGGGCCTTGCTCGACATCCGCTGGCGATCCACCGGGTGGCGGCCGATGGCCGATTCGATCTTGCCCGAATCCGTCTTGGGCGAACCGAAGACCAGGGCGCAATAGATCCGGGTGATGGTGTGCTCCTTGAACTGGTGGGCGAGATGCTGGTGGGAGCGGTCGTTTTTGGCAGCCAGGAGGACTCCCGACGTATCCTTGTCGATCCGGTGGACTATGCCGGGACGGAGCTCGCCGCCGATGCCCGACAGGTCGGTGCAGTGGGCGAGCAGCGCGTTCACCAGGGTTCCCGACGGATTGCCCGCCCCCGGATGGACCACCATCCCGGCAGGCTTGTTGACGACGATGAGGTCGCCGTCTTCGTACAGGACATCCAGCGGGATCGCTTCCGGGGCGGCCTCGGCGCTGACCGGCGGCGGCTGTGTCACGACGATCCGATCTCCACCCTTCAGCTTGACCGAGGGCCTGGCCGTTGCACCGTTGACGGTGATCATCCCCGACTCGATAAGACGGTGTACCGCCGATCGGGACAGTTCTGCCAGCGACGTGGCAACGAACAGGTCCAGCCGTTCCGTGCCGTGGTCTAAGGGGTATTCCAGCTCTATGGTCGTCACGAGGGGGTCCAAAAAACGGCAAAGGCGCGATGGATGACCGCGCCTTTGCCAGGGTATGCTGCGGTGTCGGTTACCTGATGGTCGATTCGATCTTGCCGGCCCGTTTGATCAGGACATCGACCACTGCGATGTCGTAGATATTGGTTGCCGCCAGATGCGGGGCAACGCGGGAGACGAAGTGCTGCCGCCCCTCTTCGAGCTCGTCGGCAAGCAGGGTGAAGATGGAATCGTGCTTGATCCCTTCCTGAACCTTTTCCGGGTTATACAGCGCTATGTCCGAAAGGATGGCACGGGCCAGGCGCCGGGCCTGGTCTTGGTTGTCGATCAGCGTCATGGTCACCTCTGGCTGGTAAGGCCGATGCTATGGAACAACGATCCCATTATACAGTAATTCGACCTTACCGCAATTTCAGGACAAAGTATATGCTGGCGTCGCCCCGCTTGACCAGGAGCGCCACGGAACCCCGCTGCTCGGCTGCGCGGATCGCCTTGCCGTACTCGGCAACGTTGGCGATCCGCTGCTGGTTGACGGAGATGATCACGTCGCCCCGCTGGATGCCGGAACTGGCGGCCGTTCCCTCCGGATCGACCTCGGTGACCACCACCCCCTTGAGTCCGGCAGTTCGCATGGAGCGGGGAAGCTCTTCCACGGTCAGGCCGAACCAGCCCGACTGCGGCTCGGTGGAACGGGGATTCTGGGCTGATGCGCTGTCGGAGCTGGCGATGGTGATGGAAAGGGTCAGCGGTTTCCCGTCGCGGATGATCCCGACCGGCACCTGCTGCCCCGTGGGGGTGTCGGCCACCGTCATCTGGAGTTGTCGGGCGTCCTTGATCTCCTTGCCGGCAAAGGAGGTGATGATGTCTCCCTGCTTGAGCCCGGCTTTTGCTGCGGGACTGCCGGCCATGACGTCGGCGATGAGCGCTCCCTTCGCCTTTTTCAGGCCGAACGACTGGGCGATCTCGTCGGTGACCGGCTGAATGGAGACGCCGAGCCAGCCGCGCGAGACGCTTCCCTTTTTGATCAGCTGGGTTACGACGCTTTTGGCCATGTTGATGGGGATGGCAAAGCCGATCCCCTGTCCGGCAGCCACGATGGCGGTGTTGATGCCGATCACTTCACCATAGACATTGAGGAGCGGGCCTCCGGAGTTGCCGGGATTGATGGAGGCATCGGTCTGGATGAAATCCTCGTAGGTTTAGATCCCCATGTTGGAGCGGCCGGTGGCGGAGATGACCCCCACGGTGAGGGTCCGGTCGAGGCCGAAGGGGTTGCCGATGGCAATGGCCCACTGGCCGACCTGAAGCTTGTCCGAGTCTCCCAGGACGGCCACGGGGAGGTCGCTGGCGCCGACGTCCTTGATGACGGCGATATCGGTCTTCGGGTCCTGCCAGACTACCTTGGCATTGTAGACCTTCTCATTGGAGAGTTTGATCTGGATGCTTTCCGCATCTTTCACCACATGGCTGTTGGTGACGATGTACCCCTCGCGGTTGATGATGAAGCCTGAGCCGAGGCTGCTTTCGCGCCGGTAGCGCGGACGGGGCTGGCCACCGCCGAAGAAATCGTCAAAGAACGGGGAGAATTCGAATTGTGGCTGGATCACGCGCTTCCGGCTGACGGCGGAGATGTTGACAACGGCCGGGGTCACTGCCTTTGCCACATTCATGAATGCCTGCTGGGAGGTGAGGAGGTCCTTGGGGACATCCTTTACCGGGGCTTCCGAGCTGCCGCGGGACGATTCGGTGAAAGGCGTGGGGGCTTCCTTTTTCTGGCAGGCGGCACACAGGGTGGCGAGCAGCAGTATTCCCAGCAGAAGACGGCTTCGTTTCATGGTCTGGTCCTCTTTGTATGTGCTAACAGGCTGAAACCGCTGCAATGGTAGCGAAAACCGAGAGGGATGTCAATTGCGACGGGCTGGGCCGCCAGTGGGGGGGATGCGGCGATTCACCTCTGGTGGTGATTGTTGCGGAATTCCCGTTGCTGCAGTTGGCGGGCGAGTTCCCGGAGGGTTGCCATCTGCTCCCCGGAGATATCGACGAACCTGAGACCCATGGCGCCATCGGGTTCGGTCCGGCTCCAGATCACCTCGGCAGGTATGGAAAGGGCTGCGGCAGAAGCGGGGGTATAAAACTGGAGGGTGACGTTCTTGCCGGTGGGGAGCGGGTCTTCGACGCAGATGGAGATACCGCTGTCCGAGATGTCGAAGGAGGAGCAGCAGAAACCGATATTGTCTTCCCCGACTATCCAGCACCCGACCTGGACATGCAGCCGCTTGTGCCTGCGTCCTTCCATGAATCCTCAATCCATGCGTAGTGGTTTTGCGTACACAAGCCTACCACGCCTGCAAAGGAATGCAAGTCAACGTATCGCGCGGGAAAGGGGCGCATCGGGCATTTGTGCTGCACCGGGCCGATTTTCCCGGGCGCCGGTCAGATATCTTCCCCTTCCGGGACACTGCCCCTGACGACCCTGACCGTTGCATCGCTTCCCGTCAGTTCCTTGTAGAGCCGCGCCAGGAAACGTATTGTGACGACCCTGTGGATATAGGCCTGGGTCAGGCGGTACAACAGTTTTCGCAACCCTGACGGCTGTTCGCTGCCCAGGAGCAGGGGGCAGTAATCGGACAGTTGCACGATCACCCGTACCCCGCGGCCGGTTGCTCTGGCTATGATGGCGAATTCGCCGCGATGGCAGTTGGCGCGTTGGACGAGAA
This sequence comes from Geobacter sp., assembly GCA_016223015.1. Taxonomy (GTDB): domain Bacteria; phylum Desulfobacterota; class Desulfuromonadia; order Geobacterales; family DSM-12255; genus Geoanaerobacter. Next base: position 4,675 of record JACRPV010000128.1, read on the forward strand.
CCCCGCCGCAGATGGAGAGCCGTATGCCTGCCGACTGTTCTGCAGCGACCTGTTGCGGTGCGGAAAAGCTGATGAGGCTTACGCGGGTGCCGAGCAGGCGGAACTGCAGTTCGCCGCCGGGTGCCCGATGGGGGCGGATCAGGGAGAGGGTAAAGCGTCTGATGTGGTGCAGGTAATGCCCCAGAAGGGCGGTTGGCGAGAGTTCGTCGCCGAGACCGGCGGGAAAGCGCATCCACTGGATCGAGTAGACCGAGGCGTCCCGGAGCAGGACCTGCCGGTACCCGATCTTCGTCTGCGGACGGCTGTTGTGGCTCATCGGCATCTCCCTGGCAGAAACCTTATCATATCCTGCACGGCTTGTCTCGTTTCGGCGACCGGTGGCTTGCCAGTGCAGGTATTCGTGTCAGAATGTGAGAAAGCATTTGCGGGCGAACAGTACGACAAGGAGCGGAGATGCAGGCTGGCGACGATATTGTTCTGGTTACCGGGGCAACGGGTTTCATCGGCCAAAGGCTGGTGAAGGCACTTTTGGACGAGGGGCGGCGCGTGCGCTGCCTGGTCCGCCGAGCGGATGCCCGACTTCCTGCCGGGGCAGAGGTGGTCACGGGGGACCTCCTGATGCCGGTCGGGCTGGCAGCCGCCTTTGCCGGGGTCTCTGTTGCCTACTACCTGGTGCATGCCATGGCAGGGGGGCGGGCAGGTTTCGAGCGGCGCGACCGGCAGGCAGCGGCGAATTTTGTCACTGCCGCCGACAAGGCCGGCCTGCAGCGGACGATATACCTGGGAGGGCTCGGTGAGACCGGTGGCGGGCTTTCCGAGCACCTTGCCAGCCGGCTCGAAGTCGCTGCCATCCTCAAGGGGGGGAAGTTCAGCACCACCTTCCTTCGTGCGGCGGTCATCATCGGCGCAGGGGGGGCTTCATTCGAGATGATCCGCGCCCTGGTGGAGCGTTTGCCGCTCATGATAACACCGCGCTGGGTTTCGACCCGCTGCCAGCCCATTGCCGTTGGCGATGTGATCGGCTATCTCACCGGCTGCCTGCGGGAAGAAAAGACAGCCGGCGGGACATTCGATATCGGCGGTCCCGACGTCCTGACCTACCGGGAGATGATGGAGCGATTCGCACGGTTGACCGGCAGGAACTGCATGATACTGACCGTTCCCTTCCTGACCCCGAAGCTGTCGTCCTATTGGGTGGGGTTTATCACGCCGGTAAAGCCCTCCATCTCCATGCCGTTGATCGAAGGCCTGGCCAATGAGGTGGTCTGCCGCGACTACCGGATCAGGGAACTCCTGCCGTTACCGCTCACATCGTATGACGAGGCAGTCAGGCTAGCCCTTGCCGAAGAGCAAAAATCAGGTTAACACCCCTGTCGAGTTGTGCTATAGTCTCACCGGCCCGCGTAGGGATGGTGGTGTAAAAGCCCGACAGAGGAGGGAGCAGACCATTCCGCGCGAATCACGTCCGTCAAGGAGGTGCAGAGGATGAAGAAAAAGATCGGCGTTGTCCTTTCGGGTTGCGGTGTGTTTGACGGGAGCGAAATCCACGAAGCTGTCGTCACGCTTCTGGCCATCGACCGTAACGGGTGCGAGGCGGTCTGCATGGCTCCGGACATGGAGCTGGCAGAGATCAACCATCTGAGCGGCCAGGAGACGGGGGCCAAGCGGAATGTCCTGGTGGAGTCGGCCAGGATTGCCCGTGGCAAGATCAGGGACATCAAGGAGGTCAAAGGAGGCGACCTTGATGCGGTGATCTTCCCCGGCGGTTTTGGTGCTGCCAAGAATCTCTGCAATTTTGCGGTCAAGGGGGCTGATGCATCCATTCATCCCGAAGTATCCCGTCTTCTGAAGGAGATGGTCGGGGCAGGGAAGCCCATCGGCGCCATCTGTATCGCCCCGGCCCTGGTAGCGGCGGTTCTGGGCAAGGAGTATGCGCCGCAGGTGACTATCGGTACCGATGCAGGGACGTCCGCTGCCATACGGCAGACCGGAAGCATCCATGTGGACTGCCCGGTGACCGAGTTCGTGGTGGACAAGCAGCACAAGATCGTCTCCACGCCGGCATACATGCGGGCAAACAGCATCTCGGAGGCCGCAGAAGGGATCGAGAAAGCGGTCAAGGCAGTCATTGGATTGATGTAACTACAACAAGGAGGCAGAAATCATGCGTAAATTTCTTACCGTTTCGTGTCTGTGTGCCCTGGTGGCCCTTGCTGCCGGCCAGGCGCAGGCGCAGAGCATCAAGGGCAAGCTGGGAGTCACTGGTCGGATCGGCTTCACTATCCCTGCCGACAGCGACTTCGGGCCGTACAAGATCGAGACCGATGCCGGTTTCATTGGCGGCGGCGGTTTCATCTATGGCATTGACAACAATTTTGCCGCAGAGATCGATATCACCAATACGAGTTTCGGTTCTGAAGACCCTACTGGCGGGAACAAAGGCGATTTCGACGTGACCAATGTCGCACTTGGCGGTCAGTATCGCTTTGAGAGCAGCCAGGCCAACCTGACCCCTTACGTCGGTGCCGGTCTCGATATCCTCTTGAGCGATTACGACCGGGTGGGGTACTCGGTTGACACCACCGTTGGCGCCCATGCCACGGGAGGGATCGACTATTTCATCAATCGCCAGGTTGCTCTGAATGCCGAGGCGAAGATCCTCGTCGCTCCTGAGACCGATATCAACGGGCCCGGAGGCAAGGCCGGGAATTTCGACCCCTCCAGTTTCACCGGGACGTTTGGAGTTCGTTTCTTTTTCAACTAGATCGAAGCCTGCATTTCGTAGGAAAGGGCGGCCAGCAGGTCGCCCTTTTTTGTTAGCGTCGCGCGGGTAACTGCATATTTTTTGTGCAGATGCCCCTTTGTCTCTGCTGCCCCCATCATATTTGCATGTTTGCAAACGGCTGGTTGAGATATTTGCATTCGTGCAGAATCCTGCTCCTCCTGAGTCGCTCCCCATGAAGAAAAATTGTCTTCAAGAATTGCGCGAACTGCCGATATTGGTTGTATAATTATGGTAACCGCAGGTGTGGAGTTTGTTCCTGAAACCCGGCACGGTTCATGTATCGAAAACAGCACGGCTTGCTTCAATGATACGGCAGGCCGGAATCGTCCGACAGGAAAGGCGGGGTGGGTCATGAATACTGATATTATCGATGAAGCTATTGACAAGTATGTTCATGAACGGTTGGAAAAGGGAAAGCTCCCGGCTCGTGAACGGTTTCTCGCCTATGCCTACCTGAAGCATGGCGGGGATGAGCTGGCCGAATTCATGAAGAAGGTAAAGGGTCTCTCCCGGTACTATATCGATTTTCTGAAGGTGATGGAAAACCCGTTCAAGGGGCCTGAATTCGCCTGGCTCGCTTCCATGCTGACCATGGGGATCTTCAGCTGTTACCTCATGACCGTCACCGATTTCCGCTTGATGGGGATCATGATCTTTGCCGGAACCCTGGTTCATGCCTGCGCACTGATAAGCAATGTTGCAAAGAAGTGGCTGGATATCGGCGTAATGATTGCGATCTACCGCGAGATCGTCGAACTGGTGGAAAACGAATTCGAGGTAACCGCGTAACGCGTTCCGGTCGTGCCGATGGTTGAAAAGAGGCTGCAGTCTGCAGCCTCTTTTTTCGTGAATTTAGAGTTGACAAGATAATTAGATAGTGCTTAAATTGGCCTACCCTTCGAAAAACCTTTAGTGCGCATGGTGTTGCGCTTACCCCTGGTAATTCTACACTTCAAGCAAACTTCTTTGACACAACGGAATAGTATCCCTTAAATCGGCTTCCCTCGACATATCACGCCACTCCATGCCAGCCATTCAATGGGCGGGCTGGTGCCTCAGGGGTGTCCCCCAACTAAATCCAGCGGCCTCTCGCCATTCAGGAGAACAGATGAACCTTCAGGAACTTAAGGGCAAAAAGATCAACGAACTTACCACGATTGCCAAGAACCTCAATATAGAGGGGGCATCAAGCCTGCGCAAGCAGGACCTGATCTTTGCCATACTCAACGCCCAGACCGAGAAAAACGGCATGATCTTCGGAGAAGGGGTGCTGGAAACCCTTCCCGATGGATTCGGCTTTCTCCGTTCCCCTGACTACAACTATCTCCCCGGCCCCGACGATATCTATGTCAGCCCGAGCCAGATCCGCCGCTTCAACCTGCAGACCGGCGACACCGTTGCCGGCCAGATCCGTCCCCCCAAGGAGGGGGAGCGCTACTTTGCCCTCCTCAAGGTCGAGACCGTCAACTTCGAGTCTCCTGACGTGGCCCGCGACAAGATCCTCTTCGACAACCTGACTCCGCTGTACCCCAACGAGAAGCTGAAGCTGGAGACCCAGCCGGATAACATGCCCATGCGGGTCATGGAGCTGGTGGCCCCCATCGGCAAGGGGCAACGCGGGCTCATCGTTGCTCCTCCCCGTACCGGCAAGACCATGCTGATCCAGAACATCGCCAACTCCATTGCCGAGAATCATCCCGCAGTCTACCTGATCGTCCTGCTCATCGACGCGCGGCCGGAAGAGGTAACCGACATGCAGCGTTCGGTCCGCGGCGAAGTGGTTTCATCCACCTTTGACGAGCCGGCGTCGCGTCACATCCAGGTTGCCGAGATGGTCATCGAAAAGGCCAAGCGCCTGGTGGAGCACAAGCGGGACGTGGTCATCCTCCTCGACTCCATCACCCGCCTGGCGCGTGCCTACAACACCGTGCTGCCGCCGTCCGGCAAGATCCTGACCGGTGGTGTCGATTCCAATGCCCTGCATAAACCGAAGCGCTTCTTCGGCGCTGCGCGCAACATCGAGGAGGGGGGCTCCCTCACCATCATCGCCTCTGCCCTGATCGACACCGGGAGCAAGATGGACGAGGTTATCTTCGAGGAATTCAAGGGAACCGGCAACATGGAGGTCCATCTGGACCGCAAGCTGGTGGAAAAGCGGGTATTCCCGGCCATCGACATCAACAAGTCGGGGACGCGCAAGGAAGAGCTTCTCATCGAGAGGGCATCGCTCAACCGGATCTGGATTCTGCGCAAGGTCCTGCACCCGATGAATGTGGTGGACAGCATGGAATTCCTCAGTGAAAAACTCTCCGAAACCAAGTCGAATCAGGCGTTTCTGGACGCCATGAGCAGGTAAGAGGGTGTTCGGCCCGTTCCCGATATTGGGAAAAAAGTCTTGCAATAAAAAATTCGAAATGCTAACTTTTTATTTTCGGATTTGCCTAACTATCTGACTGGAAATCACTTTGCCCTTTTAAGGAGGCTCGACATGAAAGAAGGAATCCATCCCAAGTACGCGGAAGTCACGGTGAAGTGTCTGTGCGGCAACAGCTTCCAGACCCGCTCGACCAGGAGCGAAATCTCGACTGAAATCTGTTCTGCTTGCCATCCGTTTTTTACCGGCAAGCAGAAGCTGGTCGACACTGCAGGCCGCGTGGAGCGTTTCAAAAAGCGTTACGGAATGTAACAAGATTTCCTGGCTTATGGTGGGAGGGGATTTTGTCTCGTGGCGAAATCCCCTTCTTGCGTTTATTGGTACCTGATCTGTCGTGGTTTTCGCGAGGAACGAGATGCAGGTTACGCTGTTGCAGCATACCCCCGATCCCGAGTTGACCGTTGCCCTGGCGGCGCGGCTGTGCTATTCACCGGTGGGCATTGCCGAGTTGCGGGAACGCCTGTCCGGCGACGATATCGGCACCTTCCTGGACAAGATCATGTCGCTCGGGCACCAGTCGGTGCTTGAGCATGTCTCCTTCACCTTCGGCATCGCGGGGATCTCCCGCACCACCAGCCATCCAGTTGCGGGAACTGTTCGAGCTTCAGCTCGGCAAGCTGCATGAGGCGTATGCCGCCATGGTGGAGGCCGGAATCCCTGCCGAGGATGCACGCTACATCCTGCCCAATGCCACGGAAACCAAGATCATGATGACCATGAATGCCAGGGAACTCCTGCATTTCTTTGCCTTGCGCTGCTGCGAGCGGGCCCAGTGGGAGATCCGCGCCATGGCCGTGGAGATGCTCAAGCTGGTGAAACAGATTGCCCCGACGATTTTCAGGGATGCCGGCCCCGGTTGCCTGGCAGGCCCCTGTCCCGAGGGGAGCATGACCTGCGGCCGGCTGGTCGAGGTGAGGGAGCGTTTCAAGGGCCTGTAGAGGCAATTCGCGGATTGTCCCTACGCTACATGCAGGACTGAGGTACAAATGGAAAAGATCAATATCGGCGGCCAGGCAGTGATTGAGGGTGTCATGATGCGTGCCCCGCGTGCACTCGCCATTGCCGTTCGCCGCCCGAATGGGGAGATTGCCGTCAGGAAGGAAGAGGTTGTCCCCCTTTCCGAGCGTTTTCCGGTGGTCAAGCTTCCCATCGTCCGCGGTGCCGTGGCGCTGTTCCAGTCGCTCATCGTCGGCGTCAAGGCGCTCAATTTTTCCGCCAACGAGGCGATTGCCGAGGAGGATGAGGAGGGTGGGGAAAAGAAGGAGCTCTCTTCCTGGGCCATGGCAGGGACCATGACCGTGGCATTCGGCTTCGGCATTCTGCTTTTCTTCATCATGCCGCTCTATCTGACCAAGCTCCTGGTTCCCGTGATCGGCGACTCCAATATCGTCTTCAACCTGGTGGACGGCGTCATCCGGGTGCTCGTGTTCCTCATCTACATCTGGTCCATCTCCCGCATGCAGGACATTCAGAGGGTTTTCCAGTACCACGGCGCCGAACACAAGTCGATCTTCGCCTTCGAGGCGGGCGACGAACTGACCGTCGACAATGTGCGCAAATACAGCCGGCTCCATCCACGCTGCGGCACCAGTTTCCTGCTGATCGTCATGGTGGTGAGCATCGTCATCTTCTCCATGATTCCAAAACTCTGGCCATTCTACCTCAAGGCCGGGTCCCGTGTGGTGCTGCTTCACCTGATCGCCGGGGTCTCTTACGAGTTCCTCAAGTGGAGCGCCAAAAACGACAGCTCCTCACTGGTCAGGATGATCATCGCCCCCGGTCTCGGTCTGCAGCGGCTCACCACCCGGGAGCCGGACGACAGCCAGCTGGAAGTGGCCATCCGTTCCATGGAAGAGGCGTTGGCGGTTAATGCAGGCTATAAGGACGACCGGCTGGTGATTTAGCAGCTTGCTGAAAAACAGCCGTCTCGCCGCCGTCCTCGAAAGCCGCCTTGTGCGGCGTAGCGCTGCTACGCCTCCGCGGGGCTTCCTGCGGGTGCGACGATCTGACTATTTTTGAGCAACCTGGGTTTGTCGGGATAACCCACCAAAGGGAAGAATTGGATGGAATTCCTCAGTGTCTCTGTGGTGAAACGATTTTGAGGTTTGATGATGCTTGAAAAAATAGAAGAACTTGAACGACGTTACCAGGAGCTGGAGGCTCTGCTGTCCGATCCCGCGGTGATCGGCAACCAGCCGGAGTTCCGGAAGTTTTCCCGTGAGCACAACGACCTCGCCCCGTTGGTCGAGGCGTACCGGAGACACCGGAAGATCCTTGAGGAGATCGATGGCAACCGGGAGCTGCTTGCCGATCCCGACATGAAGGAGATGGCCGAGGAAGAGCTCAAGAGCCTGGAGGAGCAGAAGGAGCAGCTCGAAAACGAGATCAAGGTGCTCCTGCTTCCGAAAGACCCCAATGACAGCAAGAACGTCATCCTGGAGACCCGCGCCGGTGCCGGCGGGGACGACGGAATCTGAGCGGGGAGGCTACAAAGAGGTCATTGCCTCCATCGAGGGGCAAGATGTCTACGCCAAGCTGAAATATGAATCGGGTACCCACCGGGTGCAACGGGTCCCCGAGACCGAGGCTCAGGGACGGATTCACACCAGTGCCTGTACCGTTGCGATCATGGCTGAGGCCGAGGATGTGGACATCGAGATCAACCCGACCGACTTGAAGATCGACGTCTACCGATCGTCGGGTGCTGGCGGGCAGCATGTCAACACCACCGACTCGGCGGTCAGGATAACCCATATCCCCACCGGCACCATAGTTGCCTGCCAGGAGGAGCGAAGCCAGATCAAGAACCGCGCCAAGGCAATGAAGGTGCTGAAGACACGGATCCTCGACAACATCATACAGGAACAGAACGCGAAACTTGCCGCCGACCGGAAGCAGCAGGTGGGGAGCGGCGACCGGAGAGAGCGGAGCCGCACCTACAACTTCCCTCAGGGGCGGATGACCGACCACCGGATCGGCCTGACCCTCTACAGGCTCGACGCGATCATGCAGGGGGATATCGCCGAGATCGTCGATGCGCTGCGGACCTATTACCAGATGGAGGCCTTGCAGCAGCAAAGTGAAGCCGCATGAGCGATACCTGGACCATCCTGAAGGTGCTGACTTGGACCAAGGGGTACCTGGCGGAAAAGGGTGTGGAGAACGCCCGCCTGGAAGCGGAGTGGCTCCTCTCTGCCGCCACCGGTCTGGACCGGGTGGGGCTGTACGTCAATTACGAAAAGCCGCTCACCGACTCGGAACTGGCCGGCTACCGGGAGATGGTCTCACGCCGGGCCAGGCGCGAGCCGCTGCAGTATATCCTCGGCAGCCAGGATTTCTGCGGGCTCGACTTCGAGGTGGCACCAGGGGTGCTGATCCCCAGGCATGATACGGAGGTGCTGGTCGAGGAGGCGATTCGCCGGGCACCTGCAGCGGCATCGGTGCTGGATATCGGCGTGGGAAGCGGCTGCATCGCCATTGCGCTTGCCAAGGCGCTGCCGGCCGCGGTTGTCAGCGGGGTCGACCGTTCGCCAGAGGCGCTGGAGCTGGCCCAGAGGAATGCGAACCGTCACGGTGCCAGGATAACCCTGTTCGAAGGGTCGCTCTTCGAGCCGTTCAGGGATC
>JACRPV010000129.1 GCA_016223015.1 Geobacter sp.
TGCTGCTCGCCGATCTGCCCGAGGAGTTCCTCCCCCGACAGGTAGGGCATGGTGAGATCGAGCAGGACCAGGGCGATCTCACCGCCGGCAAGGAGCCACATGACCTCCCGGCTGTCCTGGCAGGTGGCGATGTTGGTCAGCCCCGCGAAGCTTCGTAAGGTAAGCGAAAGGGATTTAAGCCATGCAGGCTCGTCGTCGACCAGGAGGATGCCGAAAGCGGGATAGGTGTGCTGGTTCACGTCTGCTCCTCATGGAAAGGGTTCTTTTCCGCCCTGGCGGCGGCAACCCTCAGGATTGCTTGTGCGGCGTACCGATGTACGCCTCCGCACAATCCCTTGATTTCCTTGCCAGGACGAAAAATCCCTCCTTTCCGATCCGGAAACCAATAGTTTCTCATCCGGAGTTTCCAGATGGGAACTCATTGATAACGGGTATGGCAAGGGTAACGGTCGTGCCGGCACCGGGGGTCGATTCGAACCAGAGGTTGCCGCCATGCTCCTTGACGATGCCGTCGGAAACGGAGAGGCCGAGACCGGTTCCCCCGCTCTCCCGCTTGGTGGTGAAAAAAGGGTCGGTCAGCCGCGACAGGTTTTCCGGGGAGATGCCCACCCCTTCGTCGCGCACGACCAGGATGCCAGGACCGGCGGGATCTCGTCGTCATACTCGACGTGCAGGCGGTTCGTGGCCTTGCGCACCGTCGGCTCCACGAGCCGCAGGGCGGTTCGGACGACCCCGTTGAGATCGATGGGGGCCTTGTCGGCCACGTCGTCCCGCCGGGCAAAATCCTTCAGGTCGTTGACGATCCGCTTGATACGCTTTGCCCCTTCCTGCATCTCGTCCAGTATCCGCGGTATCTCCTGGCGCATCTCGGAATACGGAAGCCCGCCGAGGTTGAAATCGCCCTGCGCGGCGTACTGCTCTTCGAGGATGCGCTCCGTATCGCCGTGGGCCCGCTTCAGGATCGGGACGGCAAGGAGGATCAGGCCGGTCGGGTTGTTGATCTCGTGCGCGACACCCGAGACCAGGACCCCCAGGGCAGCCAGCTTGTCGGCCTGGACGAGCTGCTGCTGGTTGCGGCGCAGCTCCTCTTCGGCATGCCTCCGTTCGGCGATCTCCCTGGTCAGGTCGGCGGTGCGCAGGGCAACCTGCCGGTGGAGCGTGCGCGACCAGAGGGCAAAGCCCCCCAGCAGCACCACCAGGGGGACGACTACCACGGCCCCGTACCTGGCAAGGGTCCGCAGGTCCACCTGTGCCGGTTCCAGCACGCCGAGCCATTTGTTATAGATCAGCTCGTACTGCCCGGTCTTCCTCAAAATGGCGAGCCCTTCGTTGAAACGGGAAAGCAGTTCCACGTTCCCTTTTTTGACGGCATATCCGTAGCGGTGGGTGGCCACGTTCCGCACGGCAGGGACCAGGTTGGAGAGCTTCAGCTCGCGGATCATGTACATCCCCGGCACAATGGCAACGATGGCGAAATCGGTCTCCCCTGCCGCCACGAGGCGCAGGGCATCGGCCGGGGTCGGCGTGAGCCGGAGGGTGCCGGTAAACCCTTCCCGCACCAGCATGTCATGCATGATCCCCCCCCGGTGGACGGCGACCGACTTCCCCGCCAGTTCCGCCAGGGAGTGGACCTTCGGAGAATCGCGACGGGCGAATACGGCGTGGTTGACCATGGCGTGGGGCAGGGAAAACTCCACCTCCCTGGCGCGATCTGCCGAGAAGGACATCCCCTGCAGCACATCGACCCGACCGCTCTGCAGGGCTGAACGCATCTCCGACCAGCCACCGAGCCTGAACTCGACCTTCATCCCCATGACCTCGGCAATGGCCCTGGTCAGCTCGACGTTGAAACCTGCCGGTTTACCGTTTGCGTCGATATACTCGTAGGGGGGATAATCGCGATCGCCACCGACGATAATGGTCCGGTCGGCGATGGGGACGGCTTGGACGGTTGCGCCTGCGGCAGAGGATTCGAAAACGACACAGAGCAGCAGAATGGCGAGGAAAAGTACCCCGGCCCACAGGCGCTTCATCGGCTGCCGGTGCGTTTTGATGGGTTGAACTGGCACGGTGACTTCCCTGATGCGGAATTGACGACTCGTTACAAGCATATCCTATTTTGCCGCCCCCGCCATCCTGCGGATACTGATGCAGGCACTGCAAACCACCAGGAGTGCGTTGTCCCATTCTCCCGGCAGGGCCGAGCGCCGCCCGGATCGACACGGCTTGACAGACCGAAAACCGGTGGTAATATTTTTTTAAGGCGTCCTCACGATTACAGCAGGTGCAGCAATGTCGCAGATGATGCTCAAGCAGCACAACGTCAGTAATGATGTACCGCACATTGTCGTCTAACAACAGATACCAACTGGGGACGCCAAACACGAAGAGCCGTTACCGTAACAGGTAGCGGCTCTTTCGCATTCCGGACCACCCCCGACCATTGCCGGCCCCAATTTCTGCAAACAAGTTCTCCGCGCCACCATCAATCCGACGTGCATTCCCCCCACACAGGAGCGTTCCGCATTGCATAGAGAAAAATATATGTTATAGTTTTGCCTAGTTATTGGAGCGTCGCTATGAAAACGGTCGCGTATCTTGTCACCTTCCTGGCAGTCCTGACACTGCTTCCCGGCAATGGCGCCGCAGATTCCCATGACTCGCAGGGAAACAGGGATTCTTCGTCCTATACCCTTGCGGTTGTACCGTTTTACAGCCCGGAGAAGATGTGGCTGCTCTATTCGCCGGTGGTCTAGTACCTCAAGAAGAGCACCGGCCAACCGTGGGAACTCAAGCTCTACCATAACCACGACGAATTCATCGATGCCATATGCGACGGCAGGGTAACCGCTGCCCTGGCCGGCCCGGTCCCGCTCAGCAGGGCTTACCACAGGTGCGGTGCCCGGCCCTTTCTCGTTGCCCTGGACAAACATGGCAAACCCTCGTATCGCTCCGTCATCCTGACCACTGATCCGGCGATCACTACCCTGACTGGCCTCAAGGG
>JACRPV010000126.1:0-20012 GCA_016223015.1 Geobacter sp.
CATTTACGACCTTGGCGACGCCTTGCTCATCGTCACCACCGACCGGATATCGGCATTCGATGTCATCATGAACGAGGGGATTCCGGACAAGGGGTTCGTCCTGACCCAGATCTCCACCTTCTGGTTCCGGCAGATGGAGGATATCATCCCCAACCACATCATCTCCACCGATGTGGCAGACTTCCCCGCAGAGTGCCGCAAATACGCAGCACAGCTCGAAGGGCGCTCCATGCTGGTCAAAAAGGCCAAGCCACTGGCTGCTGAGTGCATCGTCCGTGGCTACCTTTCCGGTTCGGGCTGGAAGGATTACCAGGCTACCGGCGCCATCTGCGGCATCAAGCTCCCCGCGGGGCTCGTGGAATCGGACAAGCTCCCCGAGCCGATCTTTACCCCCTCCACCAAGGCCGAACTCGGCACCCACGACGAGAACATCTCCTTTGAGCAGATGATCGAGCTGATGGGTGAGGAAACCGCTTCAAAGGTACGCGACGTTACCCTGAAGATCTACTCCAAGGCCCGCGACATCGCCGCCACCAAGGGGATCATCATCGCCGACACCAAATTCGAATACGGCATCTATAACGGCGAGCTGATCATCATCGACGAATGCATGACCCCCGATTCCAGCCGCTTCTGGCCCAAGGACGGCTACAAGCCGGGCGGCCCGCAGCCGAGCTTCGACAAGCAGTTCCTGCGCGACTACCTGGAGACCCTTGACTGGAACAAGACCGCTCCGGCACCGCCGCTGCCGGAGCATATCGTGGCAAAGACCGGCGAAAAGTACATGGAAGCGCTGGTGCGACTCACCGGTAAAGGGAAATAAGGGAAGGAAGCATCTTCCGGACACGCAAAAGCCCCGGCTCTTACGAGACCGGGGCTTTTGCGTTCATGTGTCCTGCTATCGCGGGATCAGGCCCTGAGGTCGACCGACCCCTCTGGGGCCCGATTCGGTTCGGTGCCGGGCTGGACCTGCGCCTTGGTCACCGTGGTGGTGGTGCCGCCGGAAACGTAGGGACTGCCGCACTCAGGGCAGATCGCGTAATGGATGGCAACGTTCTGCGACACCACCTCCCGATCCGATTCCTGGGCGCGCACCTGCTCATGGTTGACGTGCTGCTGCTCGTGGGCGCGCACCATGGTTTCCGCCGCGCCCGGCGAAAGCCGGGTCGGGCTCTGGAAGGAAACCGTGGCGTCGTTGGAGACATCCTGGTACTTGCGGTTGCTGCAGGTCTGGCATTCCTGCGGACCTGACGCGCTGCTTCCTTTGGGTGAACCGGTTACAGACGCCGCACTGCCACTGGTCATGGTTGCAGCGCTGCCGGCTGCGAGGTCGCGCGCCTGGGCGCTGATGGTCACGCTATAGGGAAGGGTGGCCGCAACCGCCTGCTGCGGGAGAATCGTCGAGCCTCCGGACTGCTGAGGCGTCAGGCCCTGCCCTGCTTGCCCAACCAGCAGACCCTGTGGCGTCCCTTCTGAAATGCCCTGAATTGCCATCGTCACACCCAACGTGAATCTTCACATTGAATACCTGCGCAACAAGAAGAATAATACCAGAGAGTAGCGCAAAAACCAATCGGTGAATCAGCCGGTTATGCCCTGTAGCGCCAACCGCCGGAAATACTCGGTGCGGCACCAGTTCTCCACCTCTACCAGGGCATTGAAGGCCTCGGCAAATCCGGTGCGACCGATGGTGAATACACCATGGCCATACACCATTGCCCGTCCGGGGCCTGCGATCACCGGCGGCACGCGCTTGGCCAGCCCGCCGGCACCGATCTCACCCGCCACCACCGGCGTCCCCCCCATGATCCGCACCTTGGGGCAATCCTTCCAGCAGTCGGTGACCGGGCACCCTTCTTCCTCGCAGAGCATGCTCATGACCACGGCGAACTTGGGGTGGCCATGGAGGATCACCGCGGCATCGCTGGTCTCAAAGATGCGGCGATGTGCTGCCAGTTCGCTGGAAGCGGTGATCCCGGTGGTCGAGGTGTTGCCGAAGGAGACAGGGTCGATGCACCCCGAGAGTTCATCCAGGCTGGCCGCGGTCTGGGAGATGTAGATCAGGTCGCCGGAGCGGCAGGAGATATTGCCGAAGAACGAGTCGACCAGCCCCCGCTCCACCGTGTACCTGCCAACCGTCGTCACCTCGTCCAGGATCTCGTCCGGGTTCGAGAGCGGCCCCGGCCGAAAGACGAGCCCCTCGGCGGTCAGCGGCCTCAGCCAGCCTGTGCGAAAGGCGGCAAACGCCTCTTTTTCACCGGGAAGGCGAAACCCTTCAACCAGCAGGTCTTCCAGGTACTTGACAAAGGTTGCATGGAACACGGACGAATAGTTGATGTAGGCCTGCTCCACGGTGAGCGCGCCGCTGGCGATGATCCCCACCCCCTCCACCACCACCCCCTTGCGGCTTCCGAGCAACTGTGCGATCCGGGCAGCAGGGTCGGCTTCCAGATCATTGGCGCGCAGGAACGGGATGTCATGGAGAAAGGTGCGGGTCTCCGTGTCGCGGGGTACGATGGCACAGTCTCCGGCCGGGGCGCGGGCCACCAGGAAATCGGCAAAGGGGACGGCAGGAGATGCCACCACCAGGGAGAGGCAGTTGAGCCGGTCGAGAACGCTGCCGGCAAGCCGCACCAGCGCCGGGTCGCCATCGGCCAGCAGCACGTCGTCATTGGCAGCGATGGCGATTCGACCCGCCAGCGCCGAGCGGTCGGCCAGGAGTTTCCCCGCATACTTGGCGATCTGATCCTTCATGGCTGACGCACCAGATAGGTCGGATCGCTGAACGTCCCTTCCGGGGTCAGCCCCCTGATCCGGTAGTATTTCTGCAACTCCTCGGCAAACCGCGCACGATCGATGGGAGGGACCTCGATCCCTTCCCCGCTCGATCCGGGCTCGGCATAGAACCGCTCCGGCAGCCGGTCATCCGCCGAGGTAAAGCCATTTTCACAGTTATACCAGCGCTCGGTGAGATAGATCTGCTCGCCGATCTCCTTCAGATTCTGGGGTGTGAATTCCGTGCCGGTGGTGGCGCTGAGCAGCTCGGCATACTCCTCCAAGGTTGCGCCGAGGAAGGAAAACTTGCAGGCGACCAGGGAGTCCACCGCGGCATTGGTATCCTCGGCGATCTTGATGATCCGTGCCTTGCCGGAAAAGGAAAAGCGGTCGGTGGGGACCGGCTTGCGCAGGATCTCGTGGGAGATGGGATAGGCGCGCAGGTGGCAGCCGCCGCGATTGCTGGTGCAATAGGCGAGCGCCATGCCGTACGCCCCGCGCGGGTCGTAGGCCGGAAGCTCCAACCCCTTGACGCTCATGGAGAGATCGGGCCGGCCCAGCTGCTCGGTCAGCCGCCGCGAACCGAGGGAGAGGAGTCCGCCGTCGCCGTAGCGCCCGGCAGCGGCGCGCAAGAGCGCCGGAACCTCTTCCGCGGAGGGAAACCTCCCCCGGATCTCCCCCCAGGCGGAAAGGGTTGCTGCCGCGGTGATGGTGTCCATTCCCAGGTCGTTGCAGATGGTGTTGGCCTTGACGATGGCAGCGAGGCTGGAGATGCCGTTCAGGGCGCCGAAGTGGGAAACCGACTCGTATTCGGGGAGATGCTCCCCCTGCGGGGTGCTCTTCTTGCACTGGATCGGGCAGCCGAAACAGCCGTCGTTCTTCGCCTGGTAGTCGCGGAGGATGGCCGGGCCGGAGTAGTTGCCAGATGCTGGGAAGACGGTCTTGCGGAAGTTTTCGGTGGGTGCCATGCGCCGCTGCCGCATCAGGTCGACCAGGGCCGGGGTGCCGAACCTGGCGATCCCCAGTTCGCCGAAGATGACGGGCGAGGCACTAAACAGGCGCATGACGTCCCGCCGGGCATGCTCGAACCGTTCGGCATCGGCCAGGGAAACGATGCCGGCGCCGTCCACGGTGACGGCCTTGAGCCGCTTTGCCCCCATGACCGCACCGAGTCCGCCGCGGCCCACCGAATTCCCCTCCCCCATAATGATGTTGGCGAAGAGGACGCCGTTTTCGCCGGCAGGGCCGATGGTTGCCACGCTGCCATGCCCGGCAAGCGCATGGACGGACTCCTTCACCTCCATGCCCCAGAGGGTATCGGCAGGCAGAAGCTCGGCGCTGTCGCCGTCGATGGCCAGTGCCACCGGGGTCGGGCTCTGCCCGGTGATGAACAGGGCGTCTAGGCCCGCGGCCTTCAGGCGCCAAGCAAACCTGCCGCCGGCGGAACAGTCGCAGATGGTCCCGGTGAGCGGCGAGCGGGAAACCACGGCAAGACGCGCGGCTGTGGGAGCCGGGGTGCCGCAGAGCGGACCGACGGCAAAGATCAGCGGCATCTCCGGATCGAACGGATCGAGCCGGAAATAGTCGCGCATCAGGCGCACCCCGAGCCCCCGCCCCCCAAGGTAGGCGTGCAGCAGCTCTGCGGGGATCTCTTCCCGCCAGATGCGGCCGACGGTCAGATCGACCTTCAGTATGGTTCCGGTCCAGCCGTGCATGCTCACAGGTAGTGCGCCAATCCCCGTCTTTCCAGCTCTTCCACCACCTTCCGCACCTCCTGGGCCCTCTCCCTGGGGCAGACCAGCAGGGCATCGGCAGTATCCACCACCACCAGCCCCTAAACCCCCACCAGGGCCACCAGCTTGCCATTGCCGTGTACCAGGCACTCCCCTGCATCCACGGCCACCAGGGGGGTATCGTTCAATGCCACGTTGGCGTCGGCGTCGCCGGGGATGAGCCCCGGCAGGGCGCTCCAGCTCCCCACGTCGCTCCAACCGAAATCGGCCGGCACCACCTCGACCCGGTCGGCCTTCTCCATGACGCCGTAATCGATGGACTGGCCGGCAATCTCCCCGTAAACTGAAGCGATCTGCGGTTTCAGGTCGGCAAGCTCCCAGATGTCGTCGGAGAAGACCAGTTTGTCCATGGCAGCAAACAGGTCGGGCATGTGGGTTGCCAGCTCTTCCAGGATGGTGGAACACTGCCAGAGAAACATGCCGCTGTTCCAGAAGAAACGGCCTGCAGCAAGGAACTCCATGGCCTTTTCCAGCGACGGCTTTTCCACGAACCGCTTCACCGGATAGGGGCCGCTGCCGCGAAAGTCCGTATCCGCCTCAATGTAGCCATAGCCTGTTTCAGGCCGGTCCGGAGTGATGCCGAGGGTCACCAGGTAGCCGTTGCGTGCGGGTTCCGCCGCCTGCAGGAGCGTTGACCTGAAACCCTCCTCATCGATGATGAAATGATCGGCAGGAAGCACCGCCATGAGCCCATGGGGGTCGTGGCGGGCAATGACGGCCGCGGCCAGCGCGATGGCAGGGGCGGTATTGCGCCCCACCGGCTCCTCGATGATCTCCAGGGGGACCCCCCGCACGAAAGCGAGCTGGGCAGCCGTTTCGGCAGCCTGTTCGACGTTGGTGACAACCAGTATCCGCTTCGGCCTCAAGGGAAGGACGCGATCCACGGTCCGCTGCAGCATGGACCTGCCACCGAACACCGACATGAGCTGTTTAGGCTGTTTCTTCCGGGAGAGCGGCCAGAATCGGGTTCCGGAACCGCCGGCAAGGATCACTATATACATTGCTGAACTCCTGTAAGTGCTGATGCTGCGCGAGGACCGGCCGGCAGCCGGTCAAGGCTGCTTGGGGAGCGTGAAGGTAAAGGTCGTGCCGGCCGCCTTCGTGCTGGTAAAGTCAACCGTGCCGTGCAGGTAGCGTTCGCCGAACAGCTTGACGCTGTAAGTCCCCATCCCCCGCCCTGCCCCCCCTTTGGTGCTGAAGGAACGGCGAAAGATCTGCAGCTGGATCTCGGGGGGGATGACCCCCTGGTTGTGGACGCGAAAGGTGACCGTATCGTCGTCATCGCTGCAGGAAAGGGTCACGGTCTCGCCCGGCTTGCTCGCCTCCAGGGCGTTCATCAGCAGGTTGCCCAGTATCCGCCGGACGATGTTGGCGTCGCTGATGATCTGACAGTCGCAGGTCTCGCCGAGAACAAGCTGCCGCCCCTCGGCAATTTCATGGCTTGCATAGAGGATCTGCAGCTCCTTGGCAAGCTCTGGAACCGGGATCACCCCCAGCTCCGGCTTGAACTCGCCCCGCTCCGCTGCCAGCAGTTTGCGGTGATGCTGGATCTCTTCGATCAGCTTCTTGGAGAGCGCAAGGACCCACTGCTTATACTCGGTTTCCTGCTGCCGGTTCAGCACTATGCTGCCGTTGAGCAGTTCCGCAACACCGTGGATGCCGCCGACCGTGTTGATGACATCGTGGAAGAAGAGCCGCTCCAGGACGCCCCGCCGCTTTTCCGCACTGATGTCCTTGAGGACGCAGACCGTAACCGGAGTTCCTTCGACAACAGCCGGCGTGGAGGTCACCTCCAGGTCGAGGGGGATCGAATCCCGGCCGCCGACCGGGATATGGCACTCCTGGACATCCTGATGTCCCGACTGCTGGCTGTGCAGAACCGAGCGCAGGGTGCCGCAGACGCTGCAGTGCATACCGGAGCCGCATCCCGCCGGCCCCTCCTGGGCAAACAGACATCCGAGCGCCTCGCCGGGACGGCGACCGGCCACCTGGCCCGGTTCGACCCCGAAGGTACGGAACAGATTGGCATTTGCCAGGAGAATCCGGCGCTCCCGGTCCATGACCATGGCAGCGTCGGGGATCGCCTCCAGCAGGCTACGGAGATTGGCGCGGACACTGTCGGCCCAGGGCAGACCACCCTCAGCCACCGGCAGTGCATGAAGGTCGGTCGTTACTGGCGGCCCGTCACTCGGCATAGCGGTCACTCCCCTTGCGATATTTCTCAACCCCCTTCTCGAAGGTTCGCTCGATCTCGTTCCGTTCGCTGCGGTGACCGTAATAGTCCATGAGTATGGGAGCAAGCCAGAAAGCGATGCCTGCAAGCACTACTGCCACGATCAGCGTCACGATCAACCGCTGGCGACGGAGTGCCGCCACTTCCCGCGCCGATATCTCCGGCTCCGCAAGATGGCTGTCATTGAGCTTCCCTTTTTGCTGCTGGATCTGCTGCAACTGCTCCAGGGAGATGAAACGGATGATGCACTCCCGATCGCGTTCGTCGATCTGGCTGTAACGCATGCCCACGTAATGGAGGGGATTGCCGCCGGGGCTGGTGAGGACGGGAGTGCTCCAGACCACCTCCCCCACCACGTCGAGGGTGTTGGGCTTGGCAAAGGGGATGAAAAACTGCAGGGCAATCCGGTCGCCCGGACTGCAGCTCTGCGGCAGCTTCAGGCGGATGCCGCCGCCGCTGATGTTGACGGCCAGGGGCTGAAACTTCACCCGCAGGTCGTCGCGGGAAGACTCGAAACGGGCGCGCTGATCCGGCGTGAGCGGCTTCATCATCGGCACCGCCTCGTTGAGCTCGCTCCACTGCCAGATCCTGAACAGGCGGGTCTCCTGCCAGCGCTCGCGGATCTCCCGGCCGGTCATGCCGCGACAGATCTGGAAGGCCATGGGGAGGTACGTCCCGATCCGGAAGAAGTCGCGCCGCTCGTAGACCAGGACCTCGCTGATCAGCCGCAGCGGTATCAGGCGGCGGTTGTTATCACCGACCACGATGCCGCGGCAGCAGAGACCGGTCCCCTCCTTGCCCGTAACGAGCAGGAAGATGGTGCCGATCTCGATCCGCATCTCTTCGGGAAGGACGTCGCGGGAGAGCCGGATCTGGAAAAAATCCTGATCCATCTCGACAATGATCCCCCATTCGCGGAACACCTGTCCGTTGGTCAGGGGGATGTCTATCCCGACCCGCATGCCGACGCGGAAATGCTGCGTATAGTCGATGGTCGTCTCTTCCATGGTCATCCAGAAAGGGTTGTTGAAAAGCAGTCACCTCGCCGCCGTCCTCGAAAGCCGCCTTGTGCGGCGTGGCGCTGCCACGCCTCCGCGGGGCTTTCTGCGGGTGCGACGATCTGACCGCTTTTGAACAACCTGCTCAAACCGGTGCTGCACCGGTCAGCAGAGAGGGTACTAGGTTGCGCTTCCTTCGACGCAGCGGTGGAAATCGTCCTGGAAGCGGATGATGTCGTCCTCCCCCAGGTATTCGCCGCTCTGCACCTCGATGATCACCAGCGGGATCATGCCCGGATTTTCCAGCCGGTGGCTCTCGCCGATCGGGATAAAGGTCGACTCGTTGATGTTGACCATGTATTCCCGCTCGCCGCAGGTCACCTTGGCAGTGCCGGAGACCACGATCCAGTGTTCGCTCCGGTGATGATGCTTCTGCAGCGACAGCCGCTTGCCCGGCAGCACCTCGATCCGCTTGATCTTGTAGTTCCTGTTCTCTTCCAGGACCGTATAGGTCCCCCAGGGCCGTTCACCTCGCTCCACGGGCCGTCTCCTTTGTCGTGAAATTCCAGCTCCCCCGCAGCCGGATACCTTCGGGGTTTGAGCCGCTTTCTCCCGCCGCAACTGCAGGTACTGCCCGAGCGCCTCCTGCCAGGGTTGGAGCTGAAAGCCGGTATCCTGCACCAGTTTGCCGCACTCCAGGGTGGAATAGAGCGGCCGCCGCGCCGGGCGACCCAGCTGCTCCGTGTTGAGCGGGTTGACCCGCACCGAAAGGCCGGCCTCGGCAAAGATCGTCCGGGCGAATTCGTTCCAGGTGCAGAAACCGCTGTTTGCGGCATGGTAGATGCCGCTGCAGTCCCGTTCGATGAGTACCCGGATGGCGCGGGCAAGGTCCACCGTCCAGGTGGGGGAACCGACCTGGTCGTTCACCACGGCCAGCTCGTCCTTTTCCCGGCCCAGGCGGAGCATGGTTTCGACGAAGTTCTTGCCGTGCAGGCCGTAAAGCCACTGGGTCCGGACGACCAGCGCCCCCGGCGCGAACCGGGCATTCATCTCGCCGGCGAGCTTCGACTCGCCATAGACGCTTAAGGGAGCATAGGGGTCATCCTCCAGGTAGGGAGCCCCCTTGCTGCCGTCGAACACGTAATCGGTGCTCACCTGCACCAGCTTGGCACCACTCTCCTTGGCAGCCATGGCGAGAATCGCCACCCCTTCGCCATTGACCTGCATTGCCAGTTCCGCCTGGGTCTCGCAGCCGTCCACATCGGTATAGGCAACGGCATTGACGATCACCTGCGGCCTGTACCGCCCCACCACCTCCAGCACCGATTCGAACGAGGTAATATCGATCTCGGGCAGGTCCACCCCCCGCACCTCACCGGGCAGGACCTCCATCAGGTCGCGCCCCAGCATCCCTTCCGCTCCGACAACAAGAATCATACAGTTTCTCCGTAACTAATTTCCTGAAAAAGGCATTCAACCGCAGATAGACGCAGATGAACGCAGATACATCAAAGAGTTAAAGCAGAATTGCTCAACCACTCCGGTGAATGTCACACCCTCTCGCCGTACTGACTCGAATAATAGTCGCGATACGCCCCGGAGGTTACGTCGGCCACCCACTCCTGGTTGGCCAGATACCAGTCGATGGTCTCGGCAATGCCCCGCTCGAAGGTGTATGAAGGCTCCCAGCCCAGGACGGCGCGGATCTTTGCCGCATCGATGGCATAGCGGCGGTCGTGTCCGGGCCGGTCCTTGACAAAGGTGATCAACCCCCGGTTTTCACCGTCAGCCCGGCCGAGCCGTTCGTCGAGCAGATCGCAGACCAGGTTGACGATGTCGATGTTCTTCCATTCGTTGTTGCCGCCGATATTGAAGACCTGGCCCGGCTCGCCGCGCTTCAGCACCTGCTCGATCGCCTCGGCATGATCGCGCACGTGGAGCCAGTCGCGGACATTCTGGCCGTCGCCGTAGACCGGCAGGGGCTTGCGGGCAACGATATTGTGGATCAGGAGCGGAATCAGCTTTTCCGGGAACTGGTAGGGGCCGTAATTGTTGGAACAGCGCGTGGTAAGGACCGGCATGCCGTAGGTCTCGTGATAGGCCCGCACCAGCAGGTCCGCACCGGCCTTGCTGGCCGAATAGGGAGAATTGGCGGCCAGCGGGGTCTCTTCCGTGAAGAAGCCCGTCGCCCCCAGGCTCCCGTAGACCTCATCCGTGGAGACCTGCAGATAGCGGAATCCGGGCCGTGCCTCCGATTGCCAGTGTTTGCGCGACTCCTCCAGCAGCACCTGGGTCCCCAGCACGTTGGTCCTGATGAAGATCTCCGGGCCGCTGATGGAGCGGTCCACATGGGATTCGGCGGCGAAGTGGACCACTGCGTCGATCGACTCTTCCTTGAGGAGATTCGCCACCAACGCGGCATCGCCGATATTCCCCCGCACAAAGCGGTAGGACGGGTTCCCTTCGATCCCCTTCAGGTTCTCCAGGTTTCCGGCATAGGTCAAAAGGTCCAGGTTGACCACCCGGCAGCCGGGATTGGCAGCAAGAAACGAATGGATGAAATTGGCCCCGATAAACCCTGCGCCGCCGGTCACGAGCAGTGCGCAAGGGGTGGATGGTGCTGTCATGGCGGTCCTCCGGTAGTAGCTTTCGGCTCAGAACGTTTTGACCTTGCCCAGGTTGCCGATACCCGCAAGGTTGAAGCTGACCAGGAATTCGCGGTTATCGGGCCGGTCGCGGTAGGTAAAGGTGACGCTCCAGCATTGATGGCGGTATTCCAGGGCATAGAAGGACTCCAGGAAGCCCGGCCGGTCAAAGGAATATCGGCTAGTGTAATTGAAAATCAAGGGTTTGACAAGGCTGAGCCCCAGCTTCCCCTCCAGGTAGTCGACAGTCCCCTCGATACGCCGGTAGCCGATCCCCACCAGGTTCCCCTGGTCGTCGTGCAGATCGGCTGACAGCGCGGCAGTGGTCACGTCCCCACGATAGGGCGAGATCCGGCCGTCGGCCTCGATCAGGAGATTTTTGTACGGCTGCAGGCGGAGTTCCAGGCGGAGGTCGGTCAGGTCCCTGTCGCTGTCGGCGCCATGGAGCAGGTCGCGCCGGCCGCCGCTCAGTTGATAGCCCTGGCTGAGTCTGGCCAGAAGGATTTCGCGGTATTCCACCCCGTCAGGCTGCTCGGAACGGCCAGTCAGGGAGTTGGTAAGCGCCCAGCCGATGAGGTTCTGGCCAACCACCCGGTCGTCGTAGTCGAAAAACGGCAACCCTGCCTGGTCTTTTTCCTGGACGAAGGAGTAGGAGATCGACGGCTCCAGCAGGTGCCGCAGACGGGAGAACCCGCCTATGCCCGCATCATAGACCCGGTCGAAGGAGGCCGAGGCCATGGCACCGGCCAGGGCCAGGCCGGTGCTCGGCGCCCCCTCCCCTGCACCGTCCGATGCCTGGTAGAGCCGCTGCTGATACCCCCCCCAGGCCGAGAGCGCCAGCCCCTGGGGCAGGTCGGCATTCCAGGTGAGTTTCGGCTGGAGGATGAACCGCTGTCCGACAAGACCTTCGCGGCGGTAGAAATTGGTGAACCTGCTGTCTAGGCCGGCATAGAGCGGCAAGCTCCCGAGCCGGCTGCCGACGCCGGTCAGGGTCAGTTCGGGGAGCCGCTGCAGGGTCAGGCTGTTGTCCGTATCCTCCAGGGAGTTCATGAAACGGGTCTCGCCGGCCAGATACCAGCTCTCCCAGCGCTTGGTGAGAGAAACCGAGGAATCCAGCGACTGCCGGTTGTAGTCGCCGCTCGCCTCGCCGAAATCGCGGTAAAAGGCACGGTCCGTGGCCAGGGTGAGGTCCGCGTTGAAATCGATCTGCGGGGTCACCACCTGCTTTGCCGTGCCGGAGAGGTTGACCCGCTCCCGCTGCAGGTCGGTGTCGTAGATGGCATAGAGCCGACCGCTGCCGTGGCTGCCCGATTCACCCAGGTAGGCGGCGTCGATGCCGGCGCCGACGCCGCGCCGGGACTGGATATCCAGATCTAAGATCGCCTCGGAGCTTGGAGATATGGCCCAGTAGTAGGGGATGTCGACAGAGACCCCCTTCTTGGTGGAACTGCCGAGGCGGGGGAAGAGAAACCCGGACTGGCGTTCCCTTTTGACCGGGAAGAGGATGTAGGGGGTATAGAGGAGCGGCACGCCGGCCACGGAGAAGACCACGTTGCGACCGGTGGCATACCCTTCGACGGTCACGTCCAGGTCGCTGGCAGTGAATTCCCAGCTGGGCGGGTCGGCGTCGCAGGTGGTGAACGAACCCCGCTCCAGGCGGTACTCATCGTCGCCATGCTTTTCCAGGCGGGCACCCTTGACCCTGAGGTTCCCCTCCCCGGTCTTCAGCCGGGCATTGACCGCCTCGCCCTGCTGGGTCGCCAGATTGAGATAGAGGCTGTCGGACGTCAGCTCGGCGTCCCCCCGCAGCAGCCTGACCCGGCCCGTGGCATTGGCCGTGTCGATGCTCTGCCGGTAGTCCGCCTCGTCCGCCAGGAGTGAATAGCCCTGCCAGTCGATCCGCACATCCCCCTTGGCCCGAATGGTGTCGTTGGCCCGTTCGTGGACGAGGGAATCCGCCGTGATCCTGACCGCCTGGCCGTTGTCGGCAGCACCGGCGCGAAGCGGCGCCAGCAACAGAGCGCCGACCAGGGCACAACTGAGAGTAGTGCGCATCATCCCCTCACCTGCAGGCATGGTCTGGAAAGGAGCCAGGCACGTGCCTCGCCGACAACGAAGAGTGAGCCGCAAACCAGAATCAGGTCATCCGCTGCAGCTGCAGCCGTTGCCTGGACGAGCCCATCCGCCACCCTGTCGGCCACGGTGCAGGGGATATCGTGCTCTGCCGCCAGCCCGGCCAGCGCATGGGGGGACATGGCCCGTTCCATGTCGGCTGCCACGGCAAATACCCGGCTCGCGAGCGGAAGCAGCGGGGCGAGGATCGCTGCCGCATCCTTGTCCCCCATCACGCCGGTCACCAGGATCAGACGCTGCCGCGGCAGATCCGCCAGCGAACCGGCCAGGGCGCAACTGCCGGCAGGGTTGTGGGCGCCATCCAGGAGCACACGGGGGGGGCCGGCGAACAGTTCCATCCTGCCGGGCCACTTCGCCTGCGCCAGACCTTCCCGCATCGCTTGCAGGGGTATGCTCGCCACCCCTTCACTGTCGAGGACCTCGGCAGCAGCCAGGGCACAGGCGGCGTTCCCTGCCTGGTGCCGGCCGAAGAGCCCCGGCCGCAGGTCGGCCAGGTCGGTGTGCAGGCCGTGATAGGACAGGGCATTGCCCAGCCAGGACGCGGAAAAATCCCGCCCCGCCATGTAGAGCCGGGCTCCGGCAGCGGTTGCGGCATCGGCCAGGACGTCGGCAGCCTCGCTTTCCTGCCCGGCAGAGACCATCGGCCGACCTTTTCTGATGATCCCGGCCTTTTCCCGTGCAATAGCCGTCAAGGTGTCTCCCAGGTATTCGCAATGGTCGTAACTGATCGGCGTAATGACCGACAGAAGCGGATCTGCGGCATTGGTGGCATCGGAGCGCCCTCCCATGCCCGCCTCCATCACCAGCAGGTCGACCTTTTCCCGGGCAAAATACTGCAGGGCCATGGCAGTGACGATCTCGAAAAAGGTGGTTTCTAAAGGGGCAACGGCCAAGACTTCGGCGGCAAGCTCCGTTACCTCCGCTTCGCCGATCTCGCGGCCATTGATCTGAAAGCGCTCGGTGAAGCTGATGAGGTGGGGAGAGGTAAAGAGCCCGGTCTTCAGGCCGGCAGCGGCAAGGATCGATGAGAGAAAGGCTGCTGTGGAGCCTTTGCCGTTAGTGCCGGCGATGGAGACCGTCCGGACCTTCTGCTGCGGATTCCCCAGCCGGTTCAGCAGGACGGTTATCCGCTCCAGGCCGGGCCGGATGCCGAAGCGGGTCAGGGCGAAGATGTGTGCGAGGGTCTCCTGGTAGGTCATGACAGGCGGGATTATAGGGAAATGGCAGTGAAAAGTCCATCTCTTGCTGCGCAAAGGATGCCGGGTGAGGAGGCGGCATCGGGCCGCACCTTCCCTCCCCCGGCAGCAAGAGCAGTGCCGCAGGTTACCGGGGACGATAGAGCATGGAGAGGATACTGGCGACGGTGTCCCGCATATCCTTCCGCTCGACGATGATATCCACCATGCCGTGATCGAGCAGGTACTCTGCCCGCTGGAACCCTTCGGGGAGCTTCTGCCGGATGGTCTGCTCGATGACCCTGGGACCGGCAAAACCGATCAGCGCACGGGGCTCGGCTATGTTGATGTCGCCCAGCATGGCGAAGCTGGCAGTCACCCCGCCGGTGGTGGGATCGGTCAGGATGGAGAGGAAGGGAAGCCCCTTGTCGCGCAGCTTCGCAAGGGCCGCAGAGGTCTTGGCCATCTGCATCAGTGAGAGGATGCTCTCCTGCATCCGTGCCCCGCCCGACGCCGAAATGACGATTACCGGGTGATGCTGCTCGATCCCCCGCTCGATGGCACGGGTGATCTTCTCGCCGACCACGCTCCCCATGCTCCCCCCCATGAAGGAGAAATCGAAGACCGCCATCTGCACCGGAATCCCTGCGATGGTGCCGTAGCCGCAGATCACCGCGTCCTTGGAACCACCTTTGGCCAGGGTCGCATCGATACGGTCCTGGTAGCTCTTGGAATCCTTGAACTGCAGGAAGTCCACCGACACCATGGAGGCGTCAAACTCCTGGAAACTCCCCTGGTCGAGCAAGAGGTCCAGCCGGGCACGGGCGGAAATCCTGAAATGGAACGAGCATTTGGTGCATACATTGAGGTTTTTCTCGATATCCTTCGAGATGATCACCTCGCCGCAGTTCTGGCATTTGGTCCACAGCCCCTCCGGGACCCGGACCTTCTTCTCTTCTGTGGGTGCTGCCTGCTCTTTGGCTTTTCTGAACCACGCCATAATCTATGCCTCGCTTTAGGTAAACCGAATAAGTTTAGTCGCAATAAAACCGCTTGGTAACAGAAATCAGCGGCTGTGTCAAGAAATGGCTCGATGCCGACGGTCAGCCGTGAACCTGCCGCAGCCCCTGCTGGAGCCAGTGGCTACAAACCGACCGCCATCCCCTTCTTGAGATCGGCAATGCCCGCGGTCAGCCGCTTTTCCAGCTCTTCGCCCCGGTACTCCTCGAAGAGCTTGACCAGCGCGCTTCCCACCACCACTCCATCGGCCTGTGCAGCCAGCTGGCCGGCCTGCTCCGGGGTCGAGACGCCGAAACCGACAACCACCGGCATGGCGGTCCGCTGCCGGATCTCCGTCACCCGGTCGAGAACGCTGCCCGCAAGCTGCTGGCGGGCGCCGGTCACCCCGGTCACCGAAACGTAGTAGAGAAAGCCGTTGCCGAACCTGAGGACCTGCTCGATCCGGGCGTTGTCGGAGGTGGGGGTAAGGAGGAAGATGGTGGCAAGCCCCTCGGCATCGGCCAGTTTCTTGAAACCGGCCGCCTCTTCGGGGGGGAGGTCGACCAGCAGGACCCCGTCCACGCCCGCCCCGGCTGCATCACGGACAAACCGTTCCACGCCGTACTGCATGACCGGGTTGAAATACCCCATCAGGACCAGGGGAACCTGCGACACGAGGCGCACCCGGCTGACCATCTCCAGGATCGCCTCCAGCGTGGTGCCGGCATGCAGAGCCCTTTCCGAGGCGCGCTGGATGGTGGGGCCGTCGGCCATCGGGTCCGAAAACGGCACCCCCAGCTCGATGATATCGGCCCCGGCCCCGGCCATCAGGGGGATCAGCCGCTCTGTTGCCGCCAGATCGGGATCGCCGGCCGTGATGAAGGTTATGAGGGCCGATGAACCTTCACTGCGGACCCTGCCAAAGGTTTCGTCTATCCTGCCCATGCGTTCGCTCCGGTCCATTTCGCTCGTCCGGCAACAAAAAACTCCCCGTGTATCGGATATGATCCAGGGGAGTTTTGGCCGGGGGAGCAGTATAGCAGCATTCGGCCGGTTAATCAATCGCTGTGACGTTATCGTCGCATCAAACCTTGAAGCCGCTCAACTCGCTCTGGAAGACATCGATCTGGCCGGACAGGTTGTTGACCGCCTCGTCGAGCACCTTGGTGGCGGACATGTTTGTCTGGGTCGACTGCTGGATATCCCGCACGGCATGGACGATCTGCTCGCTGCCACGGCGCTGCTCGTCGGTGGCCACCTTGATCTGGTGGATCATGCCGGTGATATTCTCGGTCGCCTGGGCGATGAAGTTCCCCACCTTGGCCTGTTCGCGCGTGGAGCGCCGCACCTCGCCGGTCAGCCCCTTCATCCGTTCCACCGCCACCATGATCATGTCGCTGCCGCGCGACTGTTCGCCGGTGGCCCTGGCGATCTGGCTCACCATCTCCGAGACCTGCTCCATGGCCTCGCGGATCATCTGGCTCCCCTTGGCCTGCTCGATGGTGGCGCGGGCGATCTCCCCCATCCGGTCGGTGGATTTCTGCACCCCGACAACGATCTTGTTCAGCGCTTCTCCCGACTTCTGCGACAGGAGCTCGCCGTTGGTAATGCTCTTCTCCGCCATGCTGATCGACTCGACCGCCCGGTGGGTTTCGTCCTGGACCCCCTTGATGACCTGGGATATCTCGCGGGTCGAGGTGCTGGTCCGTTCGGCCAGTTCCTTGATCTCGTCGGCCACCACCGCAAATCCCTTGCCGTAGGAACCTGCCTGCGCAGCGATAATGGCGGCATTGAGGGCCAGGAGGTTGGTCTGCTCGGCAACCTCGTCGATGACGAGGAGGATCTTGCCGATGTCTTCCGCCTTTGAATAGAGCGACTCGATGGACTCGGAGGTGATCTTCGACGCCCGGCGGATCTCGTTGATCCCCAGGATGGTCGCCTCGACCGACTGCTTGCCCGACTCCGCATCGCTGCGAACCTCGTCGGAGATGGCCACCGTGTCCAGGGCATTCCTTTCAACCTGCTTGATGGAACTATCCATCTGGGCGATGGAGCAGGCCGTGGTGGTGGAGGCATCCATGAGCCGCTGGACGTTGCCGCCGATCTGCTTGACCGACGCGGCCATCTCCACGATGGAGGCGCTCACGTCCTCGACGGACTGGGCCAGGGTATCCACATTCAGCGCCACCTCCTCGATACTGGCAGCCATCTGCAGGATTGAAGAGGAACTTTCCGAAGCTGAGACCGACAGCTTGTCCACGCTCTGCCCCACCCGCTTCACCGAGGAACTGATCTCGATCACTGCCGAAGAGGTCTCGTTCACCCCTTTTGCCTGAATACCGGCAGCGCTGATGACCTGGTAGGACGCATCGGTAATCTTCGCTGATATCCCTTTCAGCTCAAGAGTGGAACGGTTGACCTTGACGACCATCTCGCAGAGGCGCTCGACCATGAGGTTGAAGTCGGAACTCAGCTTGCCCAGTTCGTCGCCGGAATCGATCTCGACCGTGACGCGCAGGTCTCCTTCGGCGCCGCGGTCCAGGGCATGCCCCATCTTCTTGATCCGCCTGACAATGTAGCGGGTCGTCAGGATGCCAAGGAGTATGGCAGCACCAATGGCCAGCACAATGGCGGCCATGAACGCAAAGGGAGCCCATCGCTGGATCTCGCTGACCTCTTTGTTGGCCTCGGTGATCTGGGAACCGATGGCCACCAGCAGATCGTCGACGATCTCTTTGGCCTTGTCGTTGGCTTGGGCGAGATCCTCCTCAGCCAGCTTGTGGAGCCGCACGCTGGCAAGTGCCGCCGCGCCTCCCCCACTCAGCAGCCGTTTCTTTGTCGAGATCAGCTCCTCGGCCACGCCCTCGAACTTCGCCCAGGCCTGCAGGGCGCTGGCGGTCCGCTGCTCGATGACGCCCCCCTTGGGCGCGGCCTTGATCCCGAGCTTCGCATTCCCCTTGAGCAGGATTTCGCACTGGCTCCGGAACAGATCCCGCTTCATCCGGTAGTCTTCGACATACCCCTCGAACCTGGCCGCATCATCCTGGATCAGGGCAGACTGCAACAGATAGACATGGCAGACCTTCTGGGCAACCGCCATGAGCAGAACCAGTTTCTGCTGGTTGGTGAGGTTCTGCAGCATATTCTGGGTCCTGTCGCCTACCCGGTTCAGGGTTATGGCGCCGAAGATGCCGGTTATGCCGACGATCAACGCCATGATCAGGAAGGATCCGATAAGTCTCTGGCCGAGCTTTACATTCTTCATGTTCTGTCCCGTTTTCGTATGATCTCAACCGTGGTTATGCCTGCAGAGTCAGACGCCCCGCTCAACCGAACGCCCCCTGTCAGCGGGCAGCCTCGTCCAGCATGTAGTTCATCAGGTCGACAACGGCCTTGATCTCCTGCCTGCTCATGTTCGACTCGGGTTTCCGCATCATCTTGAAGCCATAGGCGCGGGCGGCATTATGATCGAAGGGCTGGCCGGAAACCGACGCTATGCCGGTGGTGATGGAGACAACGGTCCGCTCCATGGAATGGCACATGACACACTTGGTTTTCATGATCTCCCACGAGCTCTTCATCCGGGGTGGAAAACCGGATGGATCGAAGGTCATCGACTCTCCCTTGCCGACCACCTTAAGGGCTGCATGACAGGGTTCTGCCATGAGGAGTGCCGCCAAAAGGAACATCATGAAACGGGTCATCATACCCTCCTTCTTCTAGTGAAACGCATGTCGGAGCCGGATCTGCCGAAGACTACCGCGTACCTTTTCCGGTTATCATCTTTTTCTTCTGCTGGTGGTGACAGCCCTGGCATTCGGTCGGGCCGGTCTTGGCCGACTCGTGGCATCCCCGACAGACCTTGTGCGCCCACGCCTTGCCGAGCCCCTTGACCTTTCCCCCCTTGCGGTCGTGGCAGGGCCGGCAGGTCCCGGATGCTTTGGCATGCTTTTGATGGTTGAAATAGACATCGCCGTTCTTGCTGGGAAAGGTGATCATATCCGGACGCTGCGTCTTGCCGGCAACCGTCGTCAGTGGGAAAAGCGCCATTACCAGCACTGCGGCAGCAACTGAGCCCCTTCTCATCATGACTCCTCGGCACGGCGTGGTTGGGATCCTGCATCCGATAGTTATCCGTATCGGCAGTTCCACGGGGAAATTTTAACAGAGAGTGCGCTGCAAGCCACATTTGTGCGCGCCGAGCCGGCAGGACGCGGGGCGCCGGGCGGGCGCAGTGCCGGAACCCCATGACGGCACAGGTTACATGGTAACACAATCTCAAGCAATGAAAAGCCGCCACCGGTAGGTTTTCGGCACAGCTTCACCGCATAGACCTCACCGGGAAACGGGAAAGCACGCATGAAGAGTCACGGAATCAGGCGTATCGCCGTATTGGCGATGCCCCATTTCCGGCAAGCAGCGGGAGCAGCCTGCAAGGAGAAGGTCCAGTACGGTTTTCCCGACCGGATACTGGCGCAATCCCACGCAAAAGGCCCTGCAGGGATGCCGCAGGGCCTTTGATTCCGTATGCTCCAACCGGTTCATTGCTACAGGGAGAAAATTTCGGACGGATTGTTGCGGTAAAAGGAAGACCGGTTGCGCTCCGGAACCGGTCATGGGGTGTCACGTCGCCGCTACGATGGGCGCTCACTCCGCGTACGGACCTCTTCAGCCCGCTGCTGCGCACCCTTTGCGATATCCGCGAGGATCTCCTTCCGGATCAGGCGCCTCTTCGTCTGGTAGGCGTCGGCAGCAGGCCCGATACCGCAGTAGAACTTCTTTGCCTTCACCAGGTTGCCGTCCGCCATGATCAGTTTGCTGGAGAGTTCCCGCACGGCCGCCTCGGCGCACTTTTCGTCGTTTTTCATCTCAGTAGGTGAGTAGCCGTGGCTCATGGCCCGGTCCGGCATCAGTTGCCAGACTCCCAGCGCCCCCTTGCGGGAGACCGCCACGCCGGACAGCCCGTGCCCTCCGGTTTCCACCAGGGCGATCTCGGCAATGTCGATCGGCATGAACGGGGTCCCCAATGTCTTCAGGTAGCAAAGCGCAGCCAGCCAGCGGGCCCGCTGCACGTCGGTACGGCGGGCGAAGGCCGCGGCAATGGCAGGCACCTGGCTCTGCCGCTCCTCCAGGTTGATCCCTTTCTCCATGACCCGGCGGATCTCGCGGTCCAGCTCCGTATCGCTCACCGCCACCTGCATCTGCTGGGACTGCACATGGTGCGATCGGTCGCATGAAGAGATGCCGCCCACCAGCAGCAG
>JACRPV010000126.1:20075-27528 GCA_016223015.1 Geobacter sp.
CTATCTTGTTTCATACGTCACCCAATCAACTTTCTTGGCTTTGCCGGACGGCCTCACTGGCCCTCGGAATATCCAGAACTCCTTTCCGGCCACACACTCCTTTCCCCAGGGGAGTCAACTCGCTGCCAGCACCACCCCGATCAGGAACGTTATCGGGATGTTAGCCAAAACCAGCGGTTTAAAACGGCAAAAGGCCCCACTGGGGCCTTTTGCTTATACCTGCCAGCCGAGCAGGCAGCCACCTTATAGCGCAGCTCACCCATAGCTGTCAAACACTTTTTCACTATTTGCAATATTAATCGCGTAGTTACAAATACTTAGCTACTTTGGTATACCACCATACCCCCTACTGTTTTACAACTTTATTCCCATCACCTCTGCCACTGTGTGGATGTCCTTGTCGCCGCGGCCGGAGAGGCAAACAACAACGGACTGGTCAGGGGAAAGCTGCGGCGCCAGCTTCAACAGATGGGCAACGGCATGGGAAGATTCCAACGCCGGCAGGATACCTTCCGTCTCGGTGAGCATGCGGAACCCCTGCATCGCCTCTTCGTCGGTTATGGACACGTATTCGGCCCGGCCCGTATCCTTCAGCCAGGCATGTTCGGGACCGACCCCCGGATAATCGAGCCCGGCGGAAATGGAATGGGCATTGGCGATCTGGCCGTGGCGATCCTGCAGCAGGTAGGTCTTGTTGCCGTGCAGCACCCCCACGCTCCCGGCACAGAGCGGTGCCGCATGCAGGCCGCTGCCGATGCCGTACCCTGCGGCCTCCACGCCGATCATCCGCACCCCGGCATCTTTGAGAAAGGGGTAGAAGAGCCCGAGGGCATTGCTGCCGCCGCCGACTGCCGCCAGCAGGCAATCGGGAAGCCTCCCTTCGGCCTGCTTATGCTGCTTCCTCGCCTCGCGGCCGATGACCGACTGGAAATCCCGCACCATCTTCGGGTAGGTATGGGGACCGGCCGTGGTCCCGATCACGTAGAAGGTATCGTGCACATTGGTCACCCAGTTGCGCAGCGCCTCGTTCATGGCGTCCTTCAGGGTGGCCGTACCCGCGCTGACCGGCGTCACCGTGGCCCCCAGAAGCTTCATCCGGAAGACGTTGAGCGACTGCCGCCTGATGTCCTCCTCCCCCATGAAGACCTCGCATTCGAGGCCGAACAGCGCCGCGATGGTCGCCGTGGCCACGCCGTGCTCGCCGGCGCCGGTCTCGGCGATCACCCGGCGTTTCCCCATCCGCTTGGCCATCAGCCCCTGGCCGATGGTGTTGTTGATCTTATGGGCGCCGGTATGGTTCAGGTCCTCCCGTTTCAGGTAGATCTTTGCCCCGCCCAGCTTGGCGGTCAGGTTGGCTGCAAAATAGAGCGGCGAGGGGCGCCCCACGTACTGCCGCAGATAGTAGTTGAACTCCTTGCGGAACTCCGGGTCGGCGCTGCACGACCGATACGACTCCTCCAGCTCCAGGAGCGCCGGCATCAGCGTCTCCGGCACATAGCGGCCGCCGAACTGGCCGAAGTGGCCCTGTTTGTCGGGTAATTTCATTTTTCCTCCAACGATAGTAATGGTTCTATATGGTTCTTCAATTGGACTTCCCCTTTGCTTTGGGAGGCAATTTCATGGCATGGCCATTCGGGGGTTACCGCCGCACCTTGCTCCCACCGGCATTGTTGAAAAAACATGGACTTTACTGTCCTTAGCTACCATTTCAACGACCCAAAACTCATGCAGGCCAACTCCTCTCATTAAATGCAAACCGAGTAGGAGCTGAAGCCGTTCTACCCATTCTTCAATGCTTCTACCAAAGTTAACAATGCGTGGATCAGTTCGATAAGGATTCCACGTGTGAATAACTTTACTGGTCTTGTCGTAGAGGTTTATTAATTCTTCAAGAGTCAGGAAGCCATCTTTGACATAATCGAAATGTTTCACTCCATTTCCATCCTGACTAGCTAGGAAAATGGGCTTTGGAAAGAAATCTGGATTTAACTTCTCTATTTTTTCTACGATCTTTTTTGCTCGCCAGTGTGTCGAAAAATCTGAGTAGGTTATAGAATAAACTCGCTCATTCACTATCAGCGACGAAAAAGCAATAATCTCAAGGCATTTCCTTAATTGCAGGGAAACCATTTCCCCATCAAAGTCCTCTCTTCCAAGAGACTGTCCTTGAATAATTGATCTGATCAAAGCGACTCTAGCTTTGATCTCCTCCATGAGATTACAGTACACGACTTGCTTTTCGTTTGTATCCACGATTTATAATCCAACTTGCAATTGACCGGTTCACGTGCGCGCGTGAACCGGTGACCTCCCCAGCCAGCGTTGAAAAACATACCGCAATTTACCGGGTTACCTGCCCCCCGGTAGCCGCAAAGGCACTGTAGAGCGGCACAAAGGTGATTCTCTGCTCCGGGAGATCCGCGTAGGGCCGGTCGGAAAAGACCAGGGCACTGCCGCACTCCGGATAGGTGGCCAGGAACAGGTGCAGACTCCTCAGGCTGCCAGTGGCGCCGCTTTTCACCTCGACCGGATGTATCCTGCCATTCAGGACAGCCAGATAATCGATTTCGGCGGAACTGCTCTTCGCCTGCCGATCCCAGTAATAGAGACTGCCGTTTTGCGAGACGAGCATCTCCTGCCCCACGAACTGTTCTGCCATGGCGCCGCGATAAATGGCAAGAAGATCCGCCCTGGCATATTCGATATCATTCGGCATACGGGACAGAGAGCGCATTAACCCCAGATCCAGCATCAGCGCCTTGAAAACCTTCGCAGAAGCGCTCGCGCCCAATGGCATGCCGGAGGGATCGGCCGACGGAACCCTGCGGGCTACGTGAGCCAGGCAGAGCGCCTCGAACGCCTTCTTCAGGGTCGGATTTGCATACCCCACCCCCAGCCGTGCATATTTGATCTGCTGCCCGACACTCTGCGCCAGTGAGGTAAAGACCGCGTCGAGGCAAAAGCGGTCAACCTGCGGTGTATATTTGGCAAAATCCATCCGGTACGATTCCGCAATTTCTGCCTGGACCTCAAAGGCCTCCCGCAACGAGCCGCTTTCCGCATACGCCTTGACGGCAGCGGGCATGCCGCCGATGAAGAGGTAGCGTTTCAGTTCATCACGGAGGTGTTCGTGCACGACAGGGGATATATCAGCCGGATTGCCCAGGGCAGCTGCCGCTGCGGGCGCATTGCCGATGGCTTCCAGATATTCGGCGAAACAGAGGGGATAGAGGTTGAGAAATTGGATCCTGCCAACCGGAAAAGAGGCGTCCCTGAGGGCAAATTCGAGCAGCGACCCGGCAGCCACGACATGCAGCTCGGGCATCTCCTCGAAAAAATAGCGCAGCGCAGTTATGGCGCGGGGACAGGCCTGGATTTCATCGAAGAAGAGCAGGGTCTTCCCCGGCGTGATCTTTTGCCTGAGCAGCACCTCAAGGTCGGAGCAGATGCGCGCCGCACTCAGTTCGCCATCGAACAGCCCGCGCAGTTGCGGATTGCGCTCCAGGTCCACCAGCGCCAGGGATTCGAAGTGATTTTTCCCGAACTCCTTAAGCGACCAGGTTTTGCCGACCTGCCGTGCCCCCCGCAGAATCAAAGGCTTGCGGCGTATTCCGTCCTTCCAGCGCCGGAGTTCTTCATCAACGAATCTGCGCATAGGTAACCTTGCCGCATCTCAAATTAAAAATACAAGGCAACTTTAATTTTATGTGTTTAAAAATGCAAGGCAAATAACAGTAAAAGAGTATCGGGGTGAATCCTTCAACACCAGTCAGAGTATGGTATATATGCAAGTATCTACCAGAGCGTACGCCCTTGACACATTCAGACCTGCATTACTCTAAGCCCCGTTCCGCCCCGTCATGACCCCCGCCAGCAACTGCCCGAACCCGGAAAGAAGGGTCGTCAGCACCTCCGGCTCCGGCAACGGTATCTTCAGACAGTTCTTCCCGGTCGCCTCGTCCCTGGAGATCATTCCGGCCAGGACGTTTTCCACCGGCCGCGCCGGCCTTCCGGAAGCAGCATCTGCCGACGGTCCGGCGCCGGCAACAAGCCGGCTCAGGTTCTGCAAAAACTCCGCGCCGCTGGCAAGCAGGCCGGCCAGGGCGTCTCCACCACCAACCATGGCAGGCTCTGCCGGTTCCATCTGTTCCTCGGCCCGTTCCTCCGCCTCGGCAGTGCAAACATCGTGCGCCTCCTCAAGCCGCTCCGACTGCTCGACAGCCGGGTCGGGTCGCTCGATGCCGCCACTGACCTCCTCTACCGACTTCATAAACCCTTCCAGTTGGGATTCGCCCATCATGACCACATCTGCACCGCCATCATCGAGTGCCCCGGCAAAGAGCGATTTCTTGAATCTGAGAAGATCGAGTATCCGCTCCTCGATGGAGGCACGGGAAACAAAATTGACCACTCGTACCGGCCTCTTCTGCCCCATCCGGTGAACCCTGGCGATCCGCTGCTCTAGAATCGCCGGGTTCCAGGGGATGTCCATATTGATCACCACCGAGCCGCTCTGGAGGTTCAATCCGACCCCGCCGGCATCGGTGGAGAGAAAGACCCGACAGGCCGGATCCTCCTTGAATCGGACCATGAGCCCCTTGCGCTCCTTCGACGGGACGCTGCCGTTCAGATGGGCGTAGCCAATGCCGTTGCGCGTCAGTACCCCCTCCACCAGCTCGGTCATCCGGAGCCACTGGCTGAAGATGACCACCTTCTCACTCCCCTCTACGACCAGCTCCTTGAGCAACGTCTCCAGCTCATCGATCTTCGGTCCGGAGACGGTCTTCCTGTCCACGAGGTAGGTGTTATCGGCTGCCATCCTCATGGTGGCCAGCGCCACCTGGAGCCGCTTCTGGTCAGCCTCGCAGAGGAACTTGTAGCGCCTCCACTTGGCCACGAGCTTGGCCACGTTCTCCCGGTGCTCGTCGTGGATTTCCCACTGCTCGGGGGTCAGCGGGACGAAGAAGTTTTTGTCGATCCGGCCGGGAAGCTGGCGGAGCACCTCGTCTTTCTTGCGCCGGATCATGACCCCCTTGA
Organism: Geobacter sp.; assembly: GCA_016223015.1. Lineage (GTDB taxonomy): Bacteria > Desulfobacterota > Desulfuromonadia > Geobacterales > DSM-12255 > Geoanaerobacter. The sequence continues at coordinate 25,113 of JACRPV010000126.1, forward strand.
GCGACTGTCGCACCTTTTCCAGGTTCCGGTAGCCGACCACCCTTCCTCCACCGTCCGTCACCCGGTGGGTGTGGACGAAACGGTAGAGGGGACCCAGATGGTGCCGGTCGACGAATTCCATGATGGAGTGGAGTTCCTCGATCCGGTTCTCTATGGGGGTGCCGGTGAGGACGATGGCAAAGGGGGAGTCGAGCTCCTTGATGCACTTTGCGGTGCGGGTCTGCCAGTTCTTGATCCGCTGGGCCTCGTCCACGATGACCAAGTCCGGCCCCCACTCCCGGATCATGGGCATGTCCCTGTGGATGAGCTCGTAATTGACCAGCTTGAAGAACGCATCGTCCCGGTAGATGGCCCGCCGCTGATCGTTCAGCCCTTCGATCACCGTCACGGTCCGGTCGGTGAATGCCTCTATCTCCCCCTTCCACTGGTACTTGAGAGAGGTAGGGGAAACAACGAGGACTTTCGTAACGCCGAAGAGTCGGGCCATCAACTCGGCGGCGGCAATGGCCTGCACGGTCTTGCCGAGCCCCATGTCGTCGCCGACGAGGCAGCGCCCGGCCCGCACGGCGAAGAGCGCCCCCTCCCTCTGGTAGGGGTAAAGCACCGCCTTGAGGAGCGTATCGAAGACCGGGCTTTCAATTCCCCCGGCAAGCTCTGTATCGACAACTGCGCGCCGATGCGCCGCGTCCTGGTGTTCGGCAACGAACGACATCACGTCATCGTAACAGCGGAGTTCGTGACCGTCGTCCCGGTGCACACCATCGAGAAAAGTGGGAAAATCGAGGAGACGGCGTTCCTTCAGGACGCCATTGTCGTCGAAGAAACGTCGTGCGAGGGAGAGGAGCGCGGACGGGGCGCCGACTCCCGCCCTGAAGCGAATCTCGCGTTTGAGGCCGTAGCTGAGATAGACTTCCGAATAGGAGGGGAAGTATCCCGCTCCAAAGAGCCTCTTCGCCCCCCGTTTCTCCTTGAGCCTCGCCAGCGCAAACTCGATGTGCTTGCAGGTCCCAAGGCCATTGATCCGATAAGTGGGACATGAGCAGAAGTTTTCGCCGGGCCTGTCGCCCCGGATGGCGAGCCGATACGACTTTCCAGTCGAAGGGTTGTGCAGTGAGAAGTCGGAAAATACGGGGTGGTCGCCGGTATTGGTCAGGATAAACGCCTGTTTCTCGCCGAACTGGGTACGCAGAAGTCGCTGCCATTCCTCCAGGTTCATCCCGTCCGGCAGGTGGGTACGGGAGACCTTCGGTGTAACCGCCACCGCTTCGACCGTTTTAGTGGATCGTCCCCCGGCAACCGTTCTCTTTGTCCCTCTCCCGGTCCCTCTGTTCATCCCGACTCCCCTCCCATGCGAAAAAGGGGATGGAAATCCTTTCCGCCCCCCTTTCCGAATTCAACCAACCTTTCGTAGCTACAATCCCTTTGCCCGGCGGATGAATTCCCGCACCTTCGCATGGTCCTTCCGCCCCGGAGCGCTCTCCACGCCGCTGGAGACATCCACGGCATAGGGGCGCACCTTTTCCACTGCCTCTGCCACGTTGTCCGGGTTCAACCCACCGGCAAGGACCAGCGGCCCGTGTTCTTTGGCGGCGTCAGCCAGGCGCCAGTCGAAGGTCATGCCGGTGCCGCCGTGGGCATTGGCCACCCAGGCGTCCAGCAGATAGCCCGCCACCCGGTAACTGCCGAGCCTTGCGAGGCTGGCAGCCTCCTTGACCCGGAACGCCTTGATGACCCGCCGGTTGATCTCGCTGCAGAACTCCGGCTCCTCGTCGCCATGGAGCTGGACCAGGTCGAGGCCGCAGAAATCGGCGGTCCAGTTGACCCGTTCCGCCTCCTCGTCCACGAAGAGCCCCACGGTCTGGACGAACGGCGGCAGCTTGGCGATGATCTCCGCAGCCTTGAGCGGATGGATGTTACGGGGCGACTTGTCGTAAAAGACGAAGCCGAGGGCGTCGGCTCCGGCCGCAACCGCCGCCAGAGCATCGTCCAGGTTCGTTATGCCGCAGATCTTGACTTTTATCATGGCCCTTGTGTAGGGGCGATCCTTGTGATCGCCCACCTTTGAGGCGAATACAAGATTCGCCCCTACATATTGACCTTCGGCAGCCGGGTCAGCGCATCGCGGATATTTTCCTCCGGATACTCGTAGTCTTCCAGCCCCCCGGACAGGTAGGCGTCGTAGGCTCCCATGTCCAGCTGGCCGTGCCCGGACAGGCCGAAGAGGATGGTTTTCTCCTTCCCCTCCTCCTTGGCCAGGACCGCCTCGTCGATGGCGGCGCGCACGGCGTGGGACGATTCGGGCGCCGGCACGATCCCCTCGCTGCGGGCAAAGAGGAGCGCCCCCTCGAAGCAGGCGTTCTGCCGGTACGACTTGGCCTCGATCTCGCCGGCATGGTAGAGCTGGGAGATGAGCGGC
>JACRPV010000127.1 GCA_016223015.1 Geobacter sp.
GAAGGTGCGCCTTACCTCCCCCCCCGTGGACGATGCCGCCAACCGGCAGCTGGCCGAATTCATCGCCAAGAGCCTGGGGCTCGCCAAGTCCAGGGTTGCCATCGTAGCCGGCACCAAATCCCGTCACAAAACAGTCCTTGTCACCGGTGTCGAACCCGACCTGCTCCGTACCCTGCTCCCCTGCCCCCCCTGACCAACCCCGGCGCATTTTTCCCGTTGAACACTCTTGACAAAATCGTCATGGAATCATTATAGTTACGTGAGAAAATCGCTTCAGGGGGTAGAAATCGAAATGCCTGTCTACGAATACCAGTGCACCGCATGTGACCACCAGTTCGAGTTGCGCCAGAAATTTTCCGACGAGCCTGCAAAAGAATGCCCTTCCTGCGGCGGCGAAGTGAAGAAACTCATCTCGTCCACCGCGTTCACCCTCAAAGGGGGGGGCTGGTATGCTGAAGGATATGGCAACGGATCGAAGAGCCCGGCCCCGGCCTGCCCGGCCAGCACCGGCGGCAGCTGTGCAGGATGCCCTTCGGCGGCAGCAGCCTGAATCACGTGCAGCTTGACGTCAGTTTTACTAAACCTCCCGTTCGTGGAGGTTTTTTTATGCCGGATTTCCCCTGACCACTTTACAAACCAATTCCATATCCCGTATGATGCGGGCAAAATTTCGCGAGGAGCATGAAGCCCATGGCACAACTGATCGACGGCAAGGCAATTGCGGCAAAGATTCGCAGCGAAATCACCGCTGAGGTTACCGACCTCAGGGCCAAGGGGATCGTCCCCGGCCTGGCAGTGGTCCTGGTGGGTGATGACCCGGCCAGCGCAGTATATGTCCGGATGAAAGAAAAGGCCTGCCAGGACGTGGGTATCTTTTCCGACGAGTACAAGCTCCCGGCGGATACCAGCGAGCAGGAACTTCTCCGCCTCATCGACAAGCTCAACTGCGATCTCCGCATTCACGGCATACTGGTACAGCTCCCGCTCCCCCGACAGATCAATACCGAGAAGGTGCTGGAGGCGATCTCCCCGCACAAGGATGTGGACGGATTCCACCCCTACAACGTCGGCCGCCTGATGGTCGGCAAACCGCTGTTCCGTCCCTGCACCCCCTATGGCGTCATGGTGATGCTGAAAGAGACCGGTGTCGACCTGGCCGGCAAAGAGGTGGTGATCGTCGGTCGCTCGAATATCGTCGGCAAACCGGTTGCGGCCATGTGCCTGGCCCAGCATGCCACGGTCACGATCTGCCACTCCAAGACCAGGGATCTGGCCGCCAAGGTGGGGCAGGCGGATGTCCTGATTGCCGCCGTAGGCCAACCTGAGATGATCAAGGGAGCATGGATCAAGGAGGGTGCGGTGGTCATCGATGTGGGTGTCAACCGGGTCGGGGAAAAGAAACTGGTCGGCGACGTGGAATTCGCTGCGGCCAGCGAACGGGCATCGGCCATCACCCCGGTTCCGGGAGGTGTGGGCCCCATGACCATCACCATGCTCCTCTACAACACGGTCGAATCGGCAAAACATACCTGCAAATGCTGAAAATACCGCTGAAAGCGGTTGCCTCACGCAACCATTTGGATATGATAAACATATGGCGGATCAGATCCGGATCACCTGAGAGGAGTATTCATTCATGCAGGTAAAAAAGGCGGTCTTTCCCGTTGCGGGCCTCGGCACCCGCTTCCTCCCGGCAACCAAGGCATCCCGCAAGGAGGTGCTCCCGCTCATCGACAAGCCCCTGGTGCAATACGTGGTCGAAGAGGCGGTTGCCGCAGGGATCGAACAGATTCTGTTCGTGACCGGTCGCGGCAAACGCGCTCTGGAAGACCACTTCGACATCGCCTTTGAACTGGAAGCCCACCTCTACGATAAAGGGAAAGAAAAGGAACTCTCCCACATCCGGGAGATTTCCGAGATGGTCGACATCTTCTATGTCCGCCAGAAAGAGGCGCGCGGGCTCGGCCATGCCATCCTCTGTGCGCGGGACTTCGTGGGTACAGAGCCCTTTGCCGTGCTTTTGGGCGACGACATCATCGACTCGGAGCGGCCGTGCCTCGCCCAGTTGCTGGATGTCTACCGGAAATATCGCGGACCGGTGCTCGCCCTGGAAAAGGTCCCGATGGAACTGATCTCCTCCTATGGCTGCGTCCGGGCGAATCACATCTCCGACCGGGTCTACGAGGTGATCGACATGGTGGAGAAACCGAAGCGGGAAGAAGCTCCGTCAGACCTGGCCATCATCGGCAGGTACGTGCTCACCCCGGAGATATTCCCGATCCTGGCAACCCAGGAACCGGGCAAAGGCGGGGAGATACAGCTCACCGACGCCATCCTCAAGCTTTCACGGGAGGAGGCGATCTATGGCTGCCAGTTCGAGGGTATCCGGCACGACTGCGGCGACAAGCTCGGTTTTCTCAAGGCCACCGTGGACATGGCCCTTAAGCGGGAGGAATTCAGCAAGGATTTCCGGGAATTCCTGGAGATGAGGATCTGCGGTAAATAGCAGGTTGTTGACTTAATAGAGCCTGCCGCGGCTGGAGCCGCTGACGATGCCATAATGGAAAAACGCGATGAGATGGAAC
>JACRPV010000120.1 GCA_016223015.1 Geobacter sp.
CACCCCAGAGTCCCGGAACGGAAAAAGCCCCGGTCGCAGCCGGGGCTTTTTGTCGTTTCAGATGTTACTGCTGTACCTGCTGGTTGGGGATGATGGTGATGGTCACCCGGCGGTTCATCTGCCGGCCCGCTTCGGTGTCGTTGTCGGCAATCGGCCTGGTCTAGCCGTAACCGATGGTCGCCAGACGGGCGGCAGCGACGCCATGCCCCGTCAGTGCGCTCTTGACGGCCAGGGCACGCTTCTCGGAAAGCTTCTGGTTCAGATCGGCACCACCGGTGCTGTCGGTGTGGCCGGCAATCTGGACCGTGGTCTGGGGATACTGGTTCAGGACCCTGGCAACCCTGGTGATCTCGTCCTGCGCTCCCCCCTTGAGGGCCGTGGAACCGGTGCTGAACATCAGGTCGGACTTGAAGGTCACGGACAGCACGTCCTGGGTCCGCTGGATGGATGCCCCTTCCACATCGGCCAGTGCCTGCCACATCTCCGCTTCCTGCTTGTCCATATAATTGCCGATCATGCCGCCGGTCAGCCCGCCGACGGCAGCGCCGAGTGCAGCTCCGATCAGGGTCGAGCCGGTATCGCGGCCGATGGCCTGGCCGAGCGCGGCACCTGCCGCGGCCCCGGTGCCGGTGCCGATCAGGGTGCCTTTCTGGGTCTTGGTCATGGGCTCGGCACAGCCCGCTACGAGCGAAACTCCTAACAGCAGCAGAGCGGTACGCTTCATATTGTTGGTCTCCTTTTGCAATGGATTTGCCTATTACATAGCACACCCCGGCACAAATGCAAACCCTCAAGGCCGCTCCATGATACCGATTGCGCGCGGCCCATCTTGCGGCTACAATTAATCCAGTAACGGCAATTCAACCGCAGATAAATACGGATAATAGACCTTTTTAACCGAAAGACATTCACCAGCGGAGAGAATCCAGCTTTTATCTCTTTGATGTATCTGTGTTTATCTGCATCTATCTGCGGTTACAGCTTTTTTCGGGAGAAATGGGATCGCACCGTCGAATGCTGCGTATACCCGCCATGCTCGCACCACACCACGTATGCCGATCATGAGGAACCGTCCATGAAGAACCGCCGCAAGCTCCTGATCATCATTGCCGCCATCCTGGCAGCACTGTTCCTCTTCACGACCCTGATACTGCCGGGAATCGTCCGGAACAAGGTAATCCGCAGCCTGGAAACCGCCACCAGCCGCAAGGCGCGCGGGTCGCCGTGAGCCCGGCATCGATCTTCCGACAGGCCCTGGTGGTCTCGTCCGTCACGGTCCGGGCACCCTACCTGCACCTGGAACGGACCGCACCGAACCGCTACAACTTCTCCGAACTGCTGGCCGGCAAGGAGCCGCCAAAGAAGGATGCCAAGCCGTTCCTCTTCTCCATCAACAACATCGAGATCGCCCACGGCAGCCTCGACTTCATGGACCGGGCCGTTGCCACCCCCACCGGCCACACGATCCGCAACCTGGAGCTGGCCGTGCCGTTCGTCAGCAATGTCCCCTACCTGGCCGACCGCTACGTGGCGCCCAAGGTCAGCGCCCTGGTCAACGGCACCCCGCTCGCCGCCAGCGGCAAACTGAAGCCGTTGAGCAGCGCAATCGAGGCATCGCTCCATCTTTCGCTCCAGGGGATCGACCTCCCCTATTACCTGGCATACCTCCCCAAGGAGATCCCGCTCCGGGTCGCCAGCGGACGGCTCACCACCTCCCTCGACCTGGCCTACCGGGTCTCCGCCGCCAACAAGCCAGACCTGACCCTGAAAGGGGATCTGGCCCTGGACAAGCTCTCGGTGACGGAAAAGCAGGGGGCGCCGCTCTTCAATCTCGGACGGGGGGCGATCAGGATCAACGAGGCTGCGCTGTTTGCCCGGTCCTTCGACCTTGCCCGGCTGACCATAGTTGACCCGGAAATCTTTCTCGACCGCTCAGCCAACGGGCAATGGAACCTGCAGCGGCTCGCCCCAGAACAGCCCGCGGCTCGGTCCGCCAGTCCGAAAAAGGAAGAGTCTGCCGAAAAAGGGCTGCCCGCCTCCAAAGGGCAGACGGTGAAACCCCGCATCAACCTCGCTGCCCTGCAGATCACCGGCGGCCGGTTCCACTTTGCCGACCAACGCCCCACCGCTAGCTTCCGCACCGACCTGGAGGGGATCGACCTCAACGTGCGGGGATTTTCCACCGATGCGGGACGCAGGGCGACCTGGACCGCCGCCCTGCGCAGCAACCGGGGCGAATCGCTCAGCGGCAGCGGCGATCTGGCCATGGAACCGCTGTCCGTGACCGCCCGCGTCACCCTGGAAAAGATCATGCTCGCCCCGGCCTACCCCTACCTTGCAGCTTACCTCGCCAGCCCGGTCAGCGGCACGGTCGATGCGAGCGCCACCCTGGCCTACTCGCCTGCAGAGAACCTTACCCTGAGCGACCTCACCCTTACCGGCCATGCCCTGGCCGCGCGGTTCGGCGACAGGGACGGCATCAACCTGACTACCCTGACCGTGAGCGGCGCCAATCTGGACCTTGCCAAGCGCACGGCAGGCGTGGAGCGCGTTGAGATTGCCGGCGGAAGCTGCAGGGTATCCCGCATGCCCGACGGCACGATAAGCGCAGCCCGGATCGCAGTTCCGGCGAAACCGAATGCCGCCGCACCGCCACCCTCTTCCGCGCAGCCCTTCAGTTACCGCATCGCCAAGGTAGCGGGCAGCGGCCTGACCCTCGGCTTCAGGGACCTGACCCGCAGCGATCCCCCCGACTTCACCCTGAGCAGGGTGGCGTTCGCCCTGTCAGAGATTACCGGCCCCCGGACAGCGGCCATGCCCTTTTCCCTGCAGGCGGTCTACGGCAAAAACGGCAGTATCAAAAGCGCGGGGACCATTGCCCCGCAGCCGTTCAAGCTGAAGGGGGAGATGGATATCCGGCGCATCCCGCTGCGCGACTTCGAGGCCTATCTCCCCGACGACCTCAATCTCTTCGTGGCAGACGGCTCGCTGGACAGCCGGATGGCGATCAGCCTGGCCAAGGGAAGCAACGGCCTGACCGGCACCTTTGCGGGGAACCTGGGCATTCGCTCCTTCTACTGCCTGGACACCGTCGAGAACGAAGACCTGCTCAAGTGGGAGAGCCTGCAGCTCGACGAGGTGAGCGGCGCCATCTCCCCCTTCACCCTGTCCATACGCCAGGTGGCCCTCAGCAACCCCTACGCCAGGATGGTGATCAACAAGGACGGCTCCCTCAACCTGCAGAACCTGAAGGGGACGAAAGAGGCACCAGCCGCAGCACCTACCGGCGCGACCCCGGCGGCAGCACAGGCTGCCCCTGCCTCGGCGACAGTTCCGACTCCGGCAGCGCCCGCCCCGGCACAGCGGAAGATCAAGGTCGACACCATCACCGTCCAGGACGGCACCCTCTCCTTTGACGACCGGCACCTTCCGACCACCTTTGCCACCACCTTCTACAACCTGGGAGGGCGCGTCACCGGGATATCCAGCGACGACCGGCAGCAGGCCGATGTCGACCTGCGCGGCAACCTGGAGAACCACTCGCCGCTCAGGATCACCGGCACTCTGAACCCGCTCTGGAGCGAACCGTTCGTCGACCTGAAGGTCAGCTTCACCGACATCGAACTCTCCCCCTTCACCCCGTACTCCGGCACCTACCTGGGGTACACCGTGGACAAGGGGAAACTGTTCCTCGACCTCAAGTACCGGATCGAGAAAAAGACCCTCAACTCCGAGAACCGGCTCTTCTTCGACCAGTTCACCCTGGGGGAGCGGGTGGAGAGCGAAAAGGCCACCTCCCTGCCGGTGCGGCTCGCGCTGGCCCTATTGAAGGACCGCAAGGGGGAGATCCATCTCGATCTCCCGGTCACGGGCCGGACCGACGATCCCAAGTTCAGCGTCTGGGGGGTTGTCCTGCAGATGTTGAAGAACCTGCTGGTAAAGGCCGCCACCTCCCCCTTCTCCCTGCTGGCATCCGCATTCGGCGGCGGCGACGACTTCAGCGTTGTCACCTTCCCCCCCGGTTCGCCCCGGTTGGCAACAACGGAACAGGAAAAGCTCGCCAAGCTCGCCAAGGCGCTGGAAGACCGACCGGCCCTGAAACTGGAGATCTCCGGGTATGTGGACCGGGAGCGTGACAGTGAGGGATACCGACAGGAGCAGCTGCTCCGGAAGCTTAAGACCGAGAAATTCCTTGCCCTGAGCAAGGCGCGCAAGAACCAGCCGGGACAGACCCCCGACACGGTCGAGATCCTCCCCGAAGAGCAGAGCGCGCTCCTGAAGGATGTCTACGCCAAGGAGAAATTCCCCAAGCCGCGCACGGCCCTGGGTTTCGTCAAGTCGCTGCCGGATGCGGAGATGCGGAAACTGATCCTGACCAACACCCCGGTGGGGGATGCGCAGCTGCAGGCTCTGGCCCGCGAGCGTGAGGAAGCGGTCCGCAGCTTCCTGCTGCAGCAGAAGCTGCCGGCAGCGCGGCTCTTCCAGAAAAGCGCAGACATCTACAAATCGGCGGACAAAGAAGGGGTGAGCAACAGCAGGGTGGAATTCGGGGCCGGCGCCAACTAGGAGGCTGTTGAAAAACAGCCATCTCGCCGCCGTCCTCGAAAAGCCGCCTTGTGCGGCGTAGCGCTGCCACGCCTCCGCGGGGCTTTCTGCGGGTGCGACGATCTGACTATTTTTGAACAACCTGAGTTTTTAGCTACGCTGAAACTTCGTTTTCAACAACTTGCTAGTTCCCGGCCGGTCAGGGAAGGCGGTCGGACAGGAAGAGCGTGGCCTCTTTGTCCACGGTAAGGATGTGGTTGCGCAGCCAGTCGACCAGCATCTCGTTGACCTGCAGCGCCACGTCGCTCCCCTTCCCCTCCTTCGTCATCTCCTCCTTGAGCAGGGCGAGCCGTTGCCGGAACTGTTCGTGCTGCTGCCGGTGAAACGGCAGGCCGGGGTAGGCAAACCGCTCCTGCAGCTCTTCTTCGGTCCTGAAATGGACCACCACGTAGTCGTCGAGAAATGCCAGCATCCCGATCACCTCTTCGGCCGCCCTGCCGGAGATGCAGGCGTCCAGCAAGGTCTCCAGTTTCCCGAACAGCGCGCGATGCTGATTGTCGATCTCTTCCAGCCCCAGGTTCAGCTCATCGTTCCAGCGTGTCATGACCATCCCCTCTCCGTCTCCCGGTAACCGAATCCCTTCCGCAAGCCGCTGCAGAAATCTGGCTATAATAATAAGCGGATATCCCGCAATTTCAACCTACCCCCCTGATCCGCCGAAATAATCGGTTGCATTGCAGGGGCGACGCTGCTATAAAAGACAAATCTGGTCTTTTTTGTACGCAACCTCCCCATTCTGAAAGGAGTGCAGTTCCATGAAACGACGTATCCTCACCATCTTCTCCGCCTGCCTGCTGTCTGCCGCCGGTATCGGCTCTTCTCCCGCCGCCGCAGCCACCGTCCTCTTCGATCAGGGTCATAACCAGCGCTTCCTGGCAGGAGAAACCGGCCCGTTGCAGCTGTCCGGTCTTGCCGGGCAGTTCGTACAGCAGGGATTCACGGTTACCACCCAGAGCGGGCCGCTCAGCAAGGAGGCGCTGGCCGGCGTCACGGCCCTGGTCATCTCCGGGCCGTTCGCACCCTACACCCCGGCAGAGGTCGATGCCATCGTCGACTTCGTCGAGAAGGGGGGGCATCTTGCCGTCATGCTCCACATCGGCTCGCCGCTCATCCCGCTTTTGGACCGTATCGGCGTCGTGGTCTCCAACAGCGTCATCCACGAACAGGAAAACATCATCAAGGACGATGCCCTGAACTTCCGGGTGACCCGGTTCGAACCGGGGCCGCTGAGCCAGGGGTTGCAGCAGTTCAGCATCTACGGCGGCTGGGCCCTTTTGAACAATGGGCCGAATACCGCCGTGGTTGCCCGTACCGGCGACAAGGCGTGGGTAGACCTCAACCGCGACCGGACGCTCTCGCCCGGCGATGCGGTCCAGGCCTTTGCCGTTGCGGTTTCCGGGACAGCAGGAAGCGGGCGATTCGTCGTATTCGGCGACGACGCCATCTTCCAGAACCAGCACCTGGACGAAAGCAATTCCATCCTGGCCGCCAATCTGGTATCCTGGCTGGAATGATCGCCTATACCATTACCGTCCAAGACCATTGCCGACCGGTGGGGAGCTGGCTGCGACTGCTGCTCCCCACCGCTCCTGCCGGCTATCTCCACCAACTGCTGAAAAAGGGGCATCTTGCCGTCAACGGGGCAACGGTGAAGGAATCCACCCTGCTGCTCCTCTCAGACCGGGTGACCCTCAAGGAGAGCGCCCGGACTCACCAGTTCCTCGCTGCAGCAGCACCGTTCCTCGACATCCTCTTCGAAGACAGCTGGCTGGTGGCCATCAACAAGCCCCCCGGTCTCCCGATGCACCCCGCGGCCGAGGTCGGCCCCGACAACCTGGTGGATCTGGCAACCGCCGTCCTGCAGGAACGGGCGCTGCTCCACGATCCCGACCACCCCTCCACCCTCCGGCTGCGCCCCATAAACCGGCTCGACCGTGGAACCTCCGGTGCGGTCCTGCTCGCCAAATCATCCAATGCCGCCGGCATGTTCGGCCGGATGGTCATGGAAGAGGGGCTGGGGAAACTCTACCTGGCAATCGTCTCCGGCAGGCTGCCGGGCAAGGGGGAGATCTCCGCCCCGGTCGAAGGCAAGGAGGCGATGACCGTCTTCAGCAGCATCTACACCGGCAGGGAGACCTCCCTGGTGGCGCTCTGGCCCCAGACCGGCAGGATGCACCAGCTTCGCCAGCACCTGCGCCACATCGGCCACCCGATCATCGCCGACCGCCGCTACGGCGGCAAGCCTCTCCCCACCTATGACGGACATGCCCTGCACGCCTTCCGCACCTGGTTCCGCCACCCGGACAGCGGCCAGAACGTGGATATCTGCGCCCCTCTGCCGGAAGGGTTCCTCGACCTCGTCCAGGCGACAGCCGGTCCCTCGTTCGAGCAGCTCCTGGCTGAACTTCCCCGCCTCACTCCGCCGTAGCACCGCTGTTACGGCGTTTTATCCCATCCCGGCACTGCCCTTCCCCAGCGCATTTTGCAATTCTGCAAATGCGCGTAATCCGGCATTTCATTTGCGAAAGCCAGTAGAACGCCGTTAATACCCATAGTTAACAAGCAATTTCCCCTGTTTCGCAGCCGCTTCCGGCGGGATCGGGGTTGCAGCTCTGCGAAAATCAGGGCAGCCCGCACCAAGCCATTTCATCGGCAAGCGGGCAAATTAACCTGCATCATCGGCTGGTTATATGACTTGCCATTATAAATAAAACAAAGGTATGGAATTTGCTACAAAAAGGGAAGCAGGCTTTGATCTATACGTTTCAGATGTTCCGCCAAGGAGGATCGCTATGGATACGACAACACGAGGAAAAGGAACGCAGGGCAGTGCTGCGGTAAAGAGGGCTGGCCTGGAAAAACTGCCGTCCGGCCGGTTCATGGACTGCTTCCTCAAGGGTTTCGGCGTGCTGTTCGGCTTCGTCCAGGGACCGGTTCACACCTCGCCCCGCAACGGGTGGTGAAAAAGTTTACAAGACGCCCCCGGCATGCCCCAAGGGCGTCTTCTGTTTTCAGGCACGTACAAGCTTTTCCGCCCGGCGTTCAGATGCTCCGGCGATGGATGAACCAGTAGGCAAAGGCAACGAACACCACCCCGCCGAGGATGTTCCCCAAGGTCACCGGCAAGAGGTTGTCCAGCAGGAATCCCCCCCAGGTAAGGCCCGGCTCGCTCCGCTGCAGTTCTCCGGCCAGCAGGAGACCGGTCGGAATGAAGTACATGTTGGCAATGGAATGCTCGAAGCCGCTGGCGACAAAGGCCATGATCGGCATGTAGCAGGAGAGGATCTTGCCGGTCACGTCGCGGGCTGCCGTGGCCATGAAGACCGCCAGGCAGACCAGCCAGTTGCAGAGGATTCCCCTGACCAGGGCCACGCCAAAGGGGAGATTGCACTTGGCAGCCGCGATCCGGATGGCATGATCGGCCATCGCCCCCCCCTCCCAGAGCCGCGATTCGAACATCAGCCAGGCAAAGAAGAGTGAGCCGATAAAGTTCCCCAAGAGCACCACCACCCAGTTTTCCGCAAGCTTTCCCCAGGGGATGGCGCCGTGCAGTGCCGCGTTGGTGAGCAGGCTGTTGCCGGTGAAGAGTTCGGCGCCGCAGATCACCACCAGCATCAGGCCGAGTGAGAAGACGCTTCCGCCGAGCAGCCGGGAAACGCCGACTCCCAGGTGTACTGCCGCATCCTGCGTCACCACGGTCGCCAGCTGCGCGCCAAATGCGATGTAGAATCCTGCCAGAAGGCTCAGGACAAAGGTCCGCGATTGGGACTGGGTAAGGACCCGCTGCCCGTTGGCCACGATCGCCGACACCGTCTCTATTGGCGTGAGAAAGCGCTTTTCCATCGTCTATGCCCGCCCCGTCATTTGCCCCGTTTCGAGCGGCCCTGTTTCTTATGCCTCTTCAGATAGGTCTTTTTCTTCTTGTACTTTCCCGCATGTTTGCCATTGTCGACATGCACGTTGCCACCAACGACCATCCCCGGTGCCGGCAGCGGCAGGCCCGGCGGTGGCGGTGGTATCGGCAGCCCACCCTGAACGTTCACGTTCACGTTTGCCGCCAGGGAAAGGGAAGCACCCAGCATCAGCATCAGCCCCGCAAGCAGGGCGCGTTTTCCATAAGATCGCATCGTGGTTCTCCTTATTTCTTCCGGTCAGTAACGGATCTCGAATCCGCTGAACGAGCCGCAACACGGCTCTTCATGGACGATGAGGTTATCCACCCGCGCCGCAGCTGGACCGCGGCGGCACCACTCCACCAGCGTCTGGACAGCCTGCTCGTCCCCCTCGAAACATCCTTCCACATCGCCATTGCCCAGGTTTCTCACCCAGCCGTCCACGTTCAGACTCCGGGCCGTGAGCTGGGTGTTGTTGCGAAACGCCACCCCCTGGACCCGCCCCTGCACCACCACTCTCCTGCAGACCTTCATTGCTGCAACCTCCCTTATGACTTTCGACCGGTGCGCACCCGTCAAAGACGGACACTCAACCGCGCATCAGCTCCAGAAACTCGTCCTCGCTCAGGACCGTGACCCCGAGCTGGCGGGCCTTGTCCAGCTTGCTGCCGGCCTCCGCTCCTGCCACCACGTAATCGGTCTTTTTCGAGACCGACCCGGCCGCATGCCCCCCTTCGGCCTCCACCAGCAGCTTTGCCTCTTCGCGCGTAAACCGGGTGAGTGCGCCGGTAAAGACGAAGGTCTTGCCGGTGAACCTGCCCCCCACCTTCTTTTCCTGGACCGACGGCGCGACGCCGGCCGCCAGGAGCCGTTCGATCACCTCGATATTGGTGCGGTTGCGGAAAAAGGTGACGATGCTCTGCGCCACCTGGGGGCCGACCTCCCGGATGGTCATGAGTTCCTCTTCCGACGCCTGCTCCAGGTTGCGGATGCTGCCGAAGGCCGATGCCAGAAGCTTTGCCGTGTGCTCGCCGACGTGCCGGATGCCGAGGGCAAAGATGAAGCGGGAGAGTTCGCGCCGCTTGCTCTCTTCGATGGCCGCGAGCAGGTTCTCGGCCAGCTTCTCCCCCATCCGCTCGAAGCGCATGAAGTCGTCCCTGGTGAGGGTGTAGAGATCGGCAACGCTTCTCACCAGTTCGAGACGCAGGAGCTGCTCGATGTATTTCTCCCCCAGGCCGTCGATGTCCATGGCGTGGCGGGAGGCGAAATGGATGATCGACTCCCGGATCTGGGCCGGACAGGAGAGCCCCAGGCAGCGGACCGCCACCTCGTCGGGGATCTTCACCACCTCGGAGCCGCAGGCCGGGCAGACGGCGGGGATGAGGAGCTGCCGTTCGCTGCCGTCCCGTTTGTCGGTCAGGACCTTCACCACGGCCGGGATGACGTCGCCTGCCCGCTCCACCACCACGGTGTCGCCGATCCGGATGTCCTTTTTCTCCATCTCCTCCCAGTTGTGGAGGGTGGCGCGGCTCACCATCACCCCGGAGACCTCGACGGGCCGCAGATGGGCCACCGGCGTGATCACCCCGGTCCGCCCCACCTGGGGGACGATATCCTCCACCAGGGTGGTGGCCTGGCGGGGTGGGAACTTGATCGCCACGGCCCAGCGGGGCGAACGGCTCTTCTCCCCCAGTTCCGCCTGGAGGGGATAGGAGTCCACCTTCACCACCACGCCGTCGATCTCGTAGGGCAGGCATTGCGCGGGTTGGCAAACGGGGCCTCCCCGGCCTCCTCCCGCTCGGCGTTCAGCCGCCGGAACGGCTCCAGCGGCAGGAAGACCTCGCCGCGCACCTCGCAGAGAAGCGGGGGGGAGTCCGTATCCAGCCGCAGCGGCAGACTCTTGATGGTCTGCAGGTTCTTCGTGATATCTTCGCCGGTGAAGCCGTCGCCACGGGTGGAGCCCGCCGCGAAGCGTCCCTGTTCATAGACCAGTTCCACCGCAATGCCGTCCATCTTCGGTTCGCAGACATAGGCCAGCGCAGCGCCGCTCTCCATGCCGAGGAACCGCTTCACCCGCTCGTCGAAATCGGCGATATCGGCCTCGGTAAAGGCGTTTTCCAGGGAGAGCATGGGGAGGCGATGGGTGATCTGGGCAAACTTCTCCAGCGGCGCGCTCCCGACCCGGCGGGTGGGTGAATCGGCTGCGGCAAGCTGGGGATACTGCTCCTCCAGCGCCACCAGCTCCCGGAACAGGGCGTCGTACTCGGCATCGGAGATCTCCGGCCGGTCCTCCCGGTAATAGAGGCGGTTGTGGTGCTCGATCAGTCTGCGCAGCTCGGCGATCCGCTGCGGGGCGGCAAACAGGTCCATCTGCTCCTCCGGAAGAAATGCTCTCCTGCTTATAGCACAGTTGTCAGCGAAAGGGGAGATGCGGTTTTGCTGGCACGATAATCGCCTTCTTGCCGCATTCCGTCCCCTGTGGTATGAATGCCATGCAGCCGGATCGCAAGGTCCGGCTCTTTTGCGTCCAGGAGGCTCCAAAACCGTGATCGATCTGCAGTCGTTGAATCCCCAGCAGCGGGCCGCCGTGGCCCATAACGAAGGACCGCTCCTGGTCCTTGCCGGTGCCGGCTCTGGCAAGACCCGGGTCATCACCAGCCGGATCGCCTATCTGGTCCAGTCCAGGGGGGTCGCCCCGGAGCAGATCCTGGCGGTGACCTTTACCAACAAGGCTGCCCGCGAGATGCAGGAGCGGCTGCAGGAGCTGGTGGGGGGCCAGGCAAAGGGGATGGTGGTCTCCACCTTTCACTCCCTGGGGGTGCGGCTTTTGCGCCAGGAGATCGAGCGGCTCGGCTACAAGCGCAACTTCTCCATCTACTCGGGCTCAGACCAGCTGGGGCTGATCCGCCAGGCCCTGAAGGAGGTGAACGACAGCGACCGGAAGTTCGATGCCGACAGCCTGCTCTGGCGGATCTCCGGCGCCAAGAACGCCCTGGTCGGTCCGGACCGGTTCACACCGAGCCACGGCGACGACATCGACATGATGGCTGCGGCGGTCTACCCCCGCTACCAGGCGTTGCTGAAGAGCTGCAATGCCGTGGACTTCGACGACATCATCATGCTGACCGTGGAGCTGTTGCGCGACCATCCCGACGTGCTGGAGCGCTGGCAGGAGCGGTTCCGCTACATCATGGTGGACGAATACCAGGATACCAACCCCTCCCAGTACCTGCTCATCTCGCTCCTGGCGGCAAAGTACCGAAACATCTGCGTGGTGGGGGACGACGACCAGTCCATCTATGGCTGGCGCGGCGCGGACGTGGAAAAGATCCTCTCCTTCGAGCGGGACTACCCCGGCTGCCGGGTCATCACCCTGGAGCAGAACTACCGCTCCACCGGCACCATCCTCGATGCGGCCAACCACGTCATCAAGAACAACAGCAAAAGGAAGGTCAAGTCGCTCTGGACCGATGCCGGGGCCGGGCGCCCCATCGACCTGCTGGTTGCCTGCGACGAGGAGGAAGAGGCGTCAACGGTGGTGGAACGGATTCAGCTTCACTGCTTCCGCGACAAGGCAGGTTACGGCGATGTCGCCATCCTCTACCGGACAAATGCCCAGAGCCGCCCCTTCGAGGAGCAGCTCCGCTTCGCCGGCATCCCTTACGTGCTGATCGGCGGGACGCAGTTCTACGAGCGGAAAGAGGTGAAGGACACCATTGCCTACCTGCGGGCCATTGCCAACCCCAGGGACGAGCAGGCGCTCATCAGGATCGTCAACTTCCCCAAGCGGGGGATCGGCGACACCACCATGCTCAGGCTCAACCAGTGGTCCCTGGAGCATAACGTGCCGCTGTTCGAGACGCTGGGGAGGGTGGCAGAGATCGAGGATATCGCGGAACCGATGCGGGAGAAGATCCTGGCATTCCACGAGCTGCTGGAAGAGGAGCGGGAGCGTTTCCGCCGCCCCGGCAACCTGGCTGCCCATGCCGACCGGCTGTTCAAGCGGCTGAAGATCGAGGACGAATTCTACCGCTTGAGCGACGATCCTGCAGCGGCCCGGCGAAGGATCGAAAACATCGAGCAGGTGGTCAACTCGCTGGCGGCCTTCGAGTCGCAGACGGTCGGCGTCACCCTGGCCACCTTCCTGGAAAAGGTCACCCTGATGGACGAGGACCGCTTCCCCGGCCGGGACAGGAAAGAGCACGGCAAGGAT
>JACRPV010000121.1 GCA_016223015.1 Geobacter sp.
GTGTCAACCGCTCCGGCATGCCGTGCGTTAGTGCCTGTACGGAGGGTTTCTTCATGAACAAGCTCGTCATTACAATCATCGGCATACTGCTCATCCTGCTGCCCGTCGTTGCCCTGGGGTCTTCCGAGGGGAGTGCCCGGCTGACCCTGGTACAAGGCGACGTGCAACTCTTTGACGAAGAGAGCGGCGAATGGCTTCCCGCTGCACCGAACACACCCATCGGAGAGGGAGACCGCCTCTGGTCCCCAACAGGAGCCCACGCCGAGATCCAGCTCGATACCGGCAGCTATCTCCGCCTCGGCGAAGATACAGCGCTCGACGTGGTCAGGCTCGATGCCGATAACCGTCAGGTCTATCTTGACCGCGGCAGGCTCTATGTCAGCACTTCCGGCACCGATCGCGACCTGCAGGTCGACAGCGAAGACGCCACCGTCAATATAGGCGAAAAAAGCCGGGTAGGCGTGGATATGATCGGGACCTCTGACAGCGAGGTTTCCGTCATCAAGGGATCGGCCTATGTGGAGAGTGTCAGCGGCAGAACGCGCGTCCGATCCGGCGAGGCGCTCATCTTCTCGGAAAATGGTGCGGAGATTGCCGCACTCAGGGAACCGGATGAATGGGAATGGTGGAACGAAAAACGGAACCGGACGCTCGACAGCCGCACGGCCAAACGCGGCCACCTCCCCGACGAACTGGCGATCTACGAAGATGAACTGGCCGCCAACGGCGAATGGGTCGTCATCGAAGACTATGGCTATGTCTGGAGGCCGACGGTACACGTTGTGGCCGATTGGACCCCGTATCGAGAGGGCCGCTGGGTCTGGCGGCGGGGCGGCTATGTCTGGATCGCCACCGAACCGTGGGGCTGGGCGCCGCATCACTATGGCCGCTGGCAGCATTCCAGTCGATGGGGATGGTGCTGGGTACCCCCCAGACGCGGCGATGTCTTCTGGTCGCCGGGCTACGTCGCCTGGGTCGGCACCACTGACGACATGGCATGGGTCCCCCTGGCGCCCAACGAAGTATACTACGGCTATGGCAACTACGGTTCACTGAGTATCAACATCACCCATGTCGATCAGCGGACCATCGTCAGGCCGGTCAACGTCTATCGAAACGCCAGGGTCCGCAATTCCATAACCGTCATAAACCGCAATTCCTTTGTCAGGGGTCAGGGTGCCCCGCGGCGATGGGACGCCCCCAACATCGATCGGCGTCAGGTGGCACCGATCCCCCCGGCCTTCAAGCCTGCCGGCCGCGAGGCCCGCATGCCGCTGGTCAGAAAGATCGCGCAGAGA
>JACRPV010000122.1 GCA_016223015.1 Geobacter sp.
AAAGCTGAAAGGCTGCCGGGCACTGGTCCTTGAGGCAAACCACGACGAAGAGATGCTCCTGAACGGGCCATATCCCTGGCACCTGAAACAGCGCATCAAATCGCGGCACGGGCATCTTTCCAACAACGAATCCATGGAGCTTTTGGGGGATATCCTGCATGCGGAACTGGAAGGGGTTTTTCTGGCCCACCTCTCCGAGGTAAACAACCATCCGGAAAAGGTTGCCGAAGTCACCGTCTCGTTCATGAGCCGGCAGACGACCTGCGCACCACGGTTGATTGTCGGCACTCAGCACCTTGCCAGTGATATACTTTGCCTCTGATATTCTCATCCACACCACAGACTCAAGGAGTTGACCAGTGATCGAACGTTATTCCCGTCCTGAAATGACCGCCATCTGGACCCCAGAAAACCGTTACCGGAAATGGCTTGATATCGAGGTATTCGCCTGCGAGGCCCATGCTGAACTCGGCAACATCCCGCGCGACGCGGTCGAGCGGATCAAGGCAAAGGCGAGCTTCGACGTGCCACGCATCGATGAGATCGAGAAGACGGTCAAACACGACGTGATTGCTTTCCTCACCTCGGTAGCCGATTACATCGGCGACGATTCCCGCTTCGTCCACCTTGGGATGACCTCTTCGGACGTGCTGGACACCTCCTTTGCCCTGTTGCTTGCCGAGGCCTCGGACCTGATCATCAGTGATATCAAGCGCCTGATGGAAGTCATCAAAAGGCGTGCCTTTGAACACAAGATGACTCCGATGATGGGGCGGTCGCACGGCATCCACGCGGAACCGGTTACCTTCGGGCTCAAGATGGCGCTCTGGTACGATGAAATGCGCCGCAACCTCCGCCGCATGGAGGCTGCGCGAGAGACCGTGGCCTATGGCAAGATCTCCGGCGCAGTGGGGACCTTTGCCAACATCGATCCCCGGGTGGAGGTCTACGTCTGCGGAAAGGCCGGGCTCAAGCCGGCCCCCTGTTCGACCCAGGTCATCCAGCGCGACCGTCATGCCGAGTTCTTCTCCGCACTGGCGATCATCGCCTCTTCCATCGAGAAATTCGCCGTCGAGATCCGCCATCTGCAGCGGACCGAGGTCCTGGAGGCAGAGGAATTCTTCAGCAAGGGGCAAAAAGGGTCTTCGGCTATGCCCCACAAGCGGAACCCGGTCCTGTCGGAGAATCTCACCGGTCTTGCCCGCCTGATCCGCGGTTATGCCGTTTCAGCCATGGAGAACGTCGCCCTCTGGCACGAGCGCGACATCTCCCACTCTTCGGTCGAGCGGATCATCGGTCCGGATGCCACCATATTGCTCGATTTCATGCTGAACCGGGCCATCGGCCTGATTGACAACCTGGTGATCTACCCCGACAACATGATGAGGAACCTCAATCTCATGCGGGGGCTGATCTACTCGCAACGGGTGCTGTTGAAGCTTGCCACGGCCGGCGCTTCGCGCGAGAAGGCATACACGCTGGTACAACGCAATGCCATGAAGGTCTGGGAAGAGGGGAAGGACTTCCAGGATGAACTCTGCAACGACCAGGATGTACGGGGCTATCTCGGTGAAGATGAGATCCGGGAGGCGTTCGACCTGGGCTATCATCTGAAACATGTGGACACGATCTTCACGAGGGTTTTCGGTGGATAGGATTCTCGATTATTTCCGCGCCCAGGAGACCGACGGACTCTATCTTTTCTGGTCAAAGGAACTCCTGATCGCTGTTCTTATCTTTGCCTGTTTCTGGGTGGCTTCCAAGATCGTCAGGTATCTCATGATGACCTGGGGGCCGCGGTTCACCGCGTTCACCGCGTCGGACCTGGACGATCGCATCCTGACCAGGGTCACGCCGCCGACCGCCATGCTGGTGGTTTTTGCCGGGCTCTATTACGCGGTCACGTCGCTGCCGTTTGCCGAGAAGATCCATGTTGCCGCATCGGGAGCGGTCTTTGTCGTCAATGTGGCGATTCTGACCAATATCGCCTATCGGGTCACGGACGAGGTCCTTGCCTGGTATGCCAACCGTCTGGCCCAGCGGCACGGCGATGGGCTCGACCGCCAGCTCATCCCGCTCCTGGAAAAGCTGGTCACCATCTTCCTGGTCGGTACGGCCCTGATCATCACCCTCAAGCACTTCAATTACGATATCCTCTCCCTGGTCACTGCCCTGGGGATCGGCTCGCTCGCCATCGGTATGGCTGCCAAGGATACCCTGGCAAACATGATATCCGGCTTTACCCTGATGATC
>JACRPV010000123.1 GCA_016223015.1 Geobacter sp.
ACCACTGCAATCCGGGATGGTCATGGGAGAGACGCAAACCACAGATATCCGCTTCAAGGTCATCGGCGCTGTTGTCGGTCTGTTGACCGCCATCATCCTCTTTTCAGGCTGGACCATTGCCAGCAGCTTCCGCATGGCCAAGTCTGCCGGGGAGCGTCAGGTGCGAAGCTATGCCTATGCGCTCAGCGAGCATGGCGAGCGGGCTCTTGCCGAGGCAGACCGGGTACTTGTGGAGGCGATCGACGCCATCAATGCTGCTGGCGGCCTGGAACGGCTTGGCGACAGGGAACTGTACGAAATCCTGCGTAACAAGAAGTACGATGCTCCCCAGATCGGCTCCCTGGTGGTGGTCAATCGCGAGGGGGAGTTGTTTGCACACTCGTTGAGCTATCCCATGAAGACGGCCAGGGTTGCCGATCGGGATTATTTCAATTTTCATCGGGACAATCCCGGCGGTGGCCTGTTCATCTCCAGGCCTCTATTGAGCAGGGTCAACAACAAGTGGCGTTTCACGCTCTCCCGGCCGCTGCTTGACCGGCAAGGTGCATTTACCGGACTGGTGGCGGTTGCCTTCGAGATGGAGTATTTCCAGAAGTTCTACCATTCCCTCGAAGTGGGGAAACGGGGACGGATCATTCTTGCCCGCCGTGACAGCACCATCTCAGCCGGTCGGAGCTGTTCCGCGAAAAGCTCAAAAAAGCCGATGCCGGAACCTTCATGGTCGATGCGGGGACTATCGACGGTACTGCCCGCATCGCTTCGTACACGACCCTGTCGCGCTACCCGATCGTTGCCATTGTTTCGCTGGCTACGGACGAACTCTTTGCCTCCTGGCTGACGAGTTCGATCAAACACGGATTGACCACCATTGTGCTCTGCGTCCTGATTGCCTACCTGGCAATGCTGCATCTGCGGCAGATCCGCCGGCTCGAAGAGACCAACCTGCAACTATTGGAAAACGAAGAGGAGATCAGATCCGGCGAGGAGCAGCGGATCCAGGTCGAGGCCCAACTGCAGCAGGCACAGAAGATGCAATCCATTGGCCCCCTTGCCGGTGGCATTGCCCATGATTTCAACAACCTCCTCACTCCGATCATCGGCTATACCGAGCTGCTGCAGCGCAATGCCGCTCCCGACGATGATGCGGTCCTCAAGCTGCAAGGTATCCATGCCGCTGCGCTAAGAGCCAAGGAGCTGACCCATCAGCTGCTCGGATTTGCCCGCAAGCAGGTTTTGTCCATGACGGTCCTTGACCTCAATAGGGTTGTTGCGTCATTCGATGCCATCCTGCGCCGGGTCATCCGGCAGACTATCGAGATCCGGCTCGAACTCGGAACGGAGCCGCTCTATATCATGGCAGACCAGTCCCAGCTGGAACAGATCCTGCTCAATCTGGCGGTGAATGCCCAGGATGCCATCCCTGCCCATGGGACACTGACCATCGGAGCAGATTCGGTCATACTGGACGATGGAAACAGGCAGCTTGCCCCCGAGCTTCCTCTGGGCCGGTATGCCGTGCTCTCCTGCCACGATACCGGCAGGGGCATGTCAGATGATACCCTGGCGCAGATCTTCGAACCGTTCTTCACCACCAAACCTGCCGGGCACGGGACCGGTCTCGGGCTCTCCATGGTGTACGGCGCACCGAATCCATTTTCGTGGTGGAAGACAACGAGATGGTGCGTGACATGATCGTTCAGCTCCTTGACGGCTGCGGCTACCGGGTGACCAGCGCTGCTTCGCCCGCTGTGGCGCTGGAACTGCTTGAAACATCAACTGCCCCCTATGACCTGCTCGTCAGCGATGTCATCATGCCCGGCATGAACGGCCCCGAACTTTACGACCGGATTCTTGACCGCTTTCCGGACACCAAGGCCCTCTTCATTTCCGGGTATACCGACGATCCCGCCTTTACCAACATCACCCGTTCCTCCGCAGTCAGTTTCCTTGCCAAACCCTTTGCTGTTGACGCACTGCTGACGCAGGTCCGGGAGCTGCTCGGCAATCCCTGAACACCCTACATTTTGAGCATGAAGCCCGACCGGTCATTTTTCTGTTGTCTCGCCGGCCCACTTTTGTTCTAATCTCCCGTTGTTTCATTGCACCGAGGAGGCTGCATCATGGAAAAGGTTGCACTTGGCGCCACCGGCCTTACGGTCAGCAGGCTGGTGTTCGGGACATTGCCCATGGGGCCGCTGCAGGCAGGCTTTACCCCGAA
This sequence comes from Geobacter sp., assembly GCA_016223015.1. GTDB lineage: Bacteria > Desulfobacterota > Desulfuromonadia > Geobacterales > DSM-12255 > Geoanaerobacter. The sequence continues at coordinate 2,219 of JACRPV010000123.1, forward strand.
GGACGGGGGAAGGCTGATCCGCTCCGCCCTTGAGGCCGGAGTGACCATGCTCGATACGGCCGAGCTCTACGGCACCTATCCCCACATCCGGGCAGCGCTGGACGGCTACCGGGGCGAGGTGACCATTGCCAGCAAGACCCATGCGCCCGATGGTCCAACGGCGCGCAGTCACGTGGAACGGGCGCTCAGGGAACTGGATCGGGAGCGGATCGACATCATCCACTGCCATGCGGCGCGGATTGCCGACCCCTTTGTGGAGCGGGCCGGGGTGATTGAGGAATTACTGACGATGAAGGGGGAAGGGAAGATCGGCCATGTCGGTCTCTCCACCCATTTTGTTGCCGCAGTCAGAAAGGCTGCGAACCATCCCGAGATCGAGGTCGTCCATCCGCTCATCAACCAGGCCGGCATGGGTATCATCGACGGTTCCGCAGCCGACATGGCTGCTGCCATCGCTGCCTGCACGGCTGCAGGGACGGGGATCTACGCCATGAAGGCGCTGGCAGGCGGCAATCTCATCGCATCGGCCCGCCAGAGCCTCCGGTACGTCATGGATCTTCCGGGGGTCCATGCCGTCGCTCTCGGCATGCTTTCCGAGGCAGAGGTTGCGGCCAATGTCTCTCTCTTTTCGACGGGAGAAACCGATGCGGCTCTCTGGCAGGAGCTAGAGGGGCAGCGGCGCCATCTGCGGATCATGGAGCGTTTCTGCAAAGGGTGCGGCCTCTGTGTTCCTGCCTGCGTCAACAGCGCTCTGGCGCTGAAGGACGGCGTTGCCGTGGTGGATAAGACTGCCTGTGTCCTGTGCGGTTATTGCGCCGCTGCCTGTCCGGAGTTCATCATCCGGGTTGTGTGAAATCGATTGCTGCTTTGAGCTTAAGCGAGGTGAATGTGGGACTGAAGATTCTGATGGCTGCTTCCGAATGTGTACCGTTCGCCAAGGCGGGCGGACTCGGTGATGTGGTGGGGGCGCTCCCCAAATACCTTGCCCAGCTCGGCCATGACGTGCGGATCGTCATGCCCCGTTACTACGGAATCGACCGGCAGCGTTACGGCCTGAAGCTGCTTCCCGGAACCCTGACGGTGCCGATGGGTATCATCGGCGAGATGTACTGCGGCGTCTGCGAGGGGCGCCTGCCCGGAAGCGACGTCCCGGTCTACTTTCTTGAGCACGAGCAGCTGTACGGCCGCGATGGGCTGTACGAGGTCGACAATGTCGGTTTCCTGGACAATGACAACCGCTTCGTCTTCCTCTCCAAGGCCAGCCTGGAGATCTGCAAGATGCTCGACTTCACTCCCGATATCGTCCATGCCCACGACTGGCACACCGCGGCTGTCCCGGTTCTGCTCAACACCACCTATCTCCATGACTCCCACGTGGGGGGGAAGCCGTCGCTGCTCACCGTGCACAACATGCAATACCAGGGGAATTTCTACGAAGGGCTGATGGACGTACTCGGCGTCGGCTGGGAATGGTTCAATTACCTCAACCTGGAAAAGGATGGCGAGGTCAACCTCCTCAAGGGGGGGCTCTACCATGCAACGCTGCTCAATACGGTGAGCGAAGGGTATGCGCGGGAGATGCAGACCGCCGAATACGGCTGGGGCCTGGAGGGGGTGGTGCGGGAGCGGGCTGCCGACCTGTACGGCATCCTGAACGGCGTGGATTACGACGAGTGGAACCCCGAAAACGATCCCTACCTGCCGGCCCGGTATTCAGCCGACGATCTCTCCGGCAAGGCGGTCTGCAAGAGCGAGCTGCAGCGGGATATGGGGCTGCCGGTCCGGCCGGATGTCCCGCTGATCGGCTTGGTGTCGCGCATGGTAAAGCAGAAGGGGATCGATATCCTGGCCGAGGCGATCCCGCGTCTCCTGGAGCTGGACGTCCAGTTCGTCATGCTCGGCGGGGGGGAGCCGTGGGCCCATTTTTACTTCGGCGATATCATGGTCGCCCACCCGGAAAAGTTTGCCGTCAGGATCGGCTACGACAATCCCCTGGCCCACCGGATCGAGGCAGGGGCGGATTTCTTCCTCATGCCGTCTGCCTTTGAGCCGTGCGGTCTGAACCAGATGTACAGCCTCCGCTACGGGACCCTTCCCATTGTCCGCGCCACCGGCGGGCTCGACGACAGCGTGGACAATTTCCGCGAACACGATCTCACCGGCACCGGCTTCAAGTTCTTCAATCTGGACGCCCAGGCGCTGTTCGATACGGTGGGCTGGGCCGTCTATACCTGGTTCAACCGCCCGGATGCCATCGGACAGCTCATCCGGAACGCCATGGCCAAGCGGTTCACCTGGGAGGAGGCGGCACAGAAATACGTCCGGCTCTATCAGCTGGCCCTGGAACGTCGTCCGCGCGGAGAGATCCAGGAGGGGCGGAGAACGCCGCTGACTGTTTCGGCGCACAAGGGTGCAGCGCCTATGGCCGTTTCCCGTCGGCGTGCTCCTGCAAGGAAGAAATGAAGTCGATGTGATGGTTGATGAAGGCCAGGTTGTAGCGGCTCTCGAACAGGAGCAGCGCGCTGGCCGCAAAGAGGAAGAGACCGCCGGCCATGGCGATGACGGTGGCGAGCCAGCTCTGCATGCCCATGGCTTCGGTGATGGCGATGATCAGGCTTGAGGAGATGAAGAGCAGGGTGGCGGTATAGAGGGCCGCCATGGCGCGCTGGATCAGGAGTGCCCGCCGTTTTTGCAGGGTCATCTGCTTCTTGATATAGGCGATACGCTGTTCCGGCAGGCAGAGTTTCCCCGTTAGCACCCCTTCCAGTTCGCCCTTCAAGGCATTGACCCGGTCGAAGAGTCGCCCCAGCCTGCCAGATGTGGAAAAGATCAGGGTCCCGCAGGCGGAAATCAATACTGCCGGGGTGATCATGGCCATGAGCACCCGCTGGCTGGCGAGCATGTCGAGCAGTTCCATCCCCGTACCCCTCTGTTGGAAAACTCAGGTTGTTCAAAAGGAGTCAGATCGTCGCATCCGCAGAAAGCCCCGTGGAGGCGTGGCAGCGCCACGCCGCACAAGGCGGCTTTCGAGGACGGCGGCGAGATGGCTCCTTTTCAGCGACCTGTTAATCCCGGTAGCGCTTCAGGATGTCGCCATAGGCATCAATCCGCCGGTCGCGCAGAAACGGCCAGATCCGGCGGACCGCTTCGCTTCGCTGCCGGTCGATCTCCACCACCGCGACTTCCTCCGCTTCACTCCCCAGACGGGCCAGGAACTCCCCTTGCGGCCCGGCAACGAAACTATTCCCCCAGAACTGAATCCCACCGTTCCCCTCGGGCGACGGCTCGAACCCGACCCGGTTCACGCTGACCACCGGGATGCCGTTGGCAATGGCATGGGCGCGCTGGCTGGTGATCCAGGCCTCCAGCTGCCGACCCTGTTCTTCCGTGTGGTCGCCCGGTTCCCAGCCGATGGCCGTGGGGTAGAGGAGGACCTCGGCGCCGGCAAGGGCCATGAGCCGGGCCGCCTCCGGGTACCACTGGTCCCAGCAGACCAGGACGCCGAGTTTCCCGACCGAGGTGGCGATGGGGGTGAACCCCAGGTCGCCGGGGGTGAAATAGAACTTCTCATAATAGCTCGGATCGTCGGGGATATGCATCTTGCGGTATTTCCCGGCAATGGACCCGTCCCGTTCCAGGACTACTGCCGTGTTGTGGCACAGGCCCGCGGCCCGCCGCTCGAACAGGGAGGTGACGATGACAATGCCCAGTTCTTTGGCCAGGGCGCCGAACTCCCCGGTGGATGGGCCGGGAATCGGCTCTGCCAGGTCGAAACAGCCCGTATCCTCGGTCTGGCAGAAATAGGGGCCGCAATGCAGCTCCTGCAGCACTACCAGCTCGGCCCCTTTTCCTGCTGCTTCGCGGATGCCCGCAACACTTCGGGCGATGTTCGCTTCCCTGTCAGCAGTGCAACGCTGCTGGACCAGGCCAATGTTCAGTCTGGCGGTCATGTCGACTCCTCTGTTCGTCTCGCACTCTGCCGGTATCAGCGGGGTGCCAGTGTTCCTTTCGGCAGCTGCATGGTGACGCAATGCAGCGATCCGTGCTGTTGGATCAACGGCAGACAGTCGATGCCGATCACCTCGCGGCCGGGGAAGGCCTGGCGGATGGTTGCCAGGGCCGCTGCATCGCCGGGATCGCGATAGGTCGGGACCAGCACCGCGCCGTTGATGATCAGGAAGTTTGCATAGGTTGCCGGCAGGCGTTCCCCATTCGTGTCATAGCAGGCCTCGGGCCAGGGGAGGGGGAGCAGCCGGTAGGGAGCGCCGGCAGGGGTGCGGAACGAGGCCAGCTCCTCTGCCATAGCCTCCAGGGAGGCAAAATGCTCGTCGTCCCGGTCTGGACAGGCAACATGGAGGATGGTGTCGTCCGGGCAGAGGCGGGCCAGGGTATCCACGTGCGAATCGGTGTCGTCGCCGGCCAGGTAGCCGTTCTCCAGCCAGAGGAGACGCCCGGCCCCCAGGTGACGGTGCAGTTCCGTCTCGATCTGCTGTCGCGACAGGTGGGGGTTGCGGTTCGGATTCAAAAGGCATTCGGCTGTGGTGAGGATAGTGCCGTGGCCGTCGCTCTCGATGCCCCCTCCTTCAAGGATCAGCCCGGTGGTCTCCAGGGGCACTGCGCCAAAGGCGCCGGCGGCATAGAGGTGGCTGGTGACGCAGTTGTCCAGGAAGGCCGGGAACTTCAGCCCCCAGCCGTTGAACCCGAAGTTGAGCAGCTTGGGGCTCCCCTCCTCGATCACCGTGATCGGGCCGAAATCACGGGCCCAGGTATCGTTGGTCTCTGCGGAAAAGAGCCTGACGTTGGCCATTATCGCACCGGCTCCGAGCAGCAGCTTTTCCGTCGCAGCCTGTTCGCTGGTGGCGATCAGCACGGTCTCATGTCTGCTGATCTCTCGGGCAATGGCTGCAAAGACCGGTTCGACTTCATGCAGGATCGGCCGCCAGTCGGTCCCTTGATGGGGCCAGGCGAGCAGGACCCCGTCCTGGGGTTCCCATTCGGCAGGAAGCCTGGGTGTCATCGGCAACTCCTTGAAAACGGTTTGGATGGCTCATCCTAGCGAAAACGTCCGGGAAATGCAAATCCAGACTCTATGTATCCCATCAGTTGATATTTGTTCATCAAATAACTCTCAGTATGTTGGCGATTCTGTCGATACCAAGACTACATAGATGTATGAAAATGGCTGACAGGGGGTAGGAATATGTCTGTAACATCATCACTCAAAATCCGGACGAAAATTCTGTTGGGATTTTCCTGTGTGCTGGTATTGACGGTTTTCCTGGGCATACTGGCGATGGTTCAGCTCGGACGGGTGAATGAGGTCGGCTCGGACATGGCCACGAACCTGCTGCCGAGCACTGAGCTGCTTTCAAAGATGAACAGCCTGGTCGGCACGGCACGCAGGTCGGAACTGCAGGCGACCATCTCCTTGACCAAGGAGGAACTGGATAAATACGAGACACGTATGGATGGGAACCGGCTCGATTTCAAAAAGGAGATGGATGCCTTTGTAAAACTGAACCTGACGGCCGCCGAGAAGAAAGAGGCAGATGAGCTGAATGCAACGGCGGAGCGTTACTTTGAAGAGGCAAAAAAGACCTTTGTGCTCTGCCGGGAGGCGAAACACGAGGAAGGGAAAACCTACCTGCGGGGCGTGAGCAAAAAGAGTTTCGATGCGGCAATGAAGGCTGTTGACGACCTGATCAGATATAACGATAAGGAAGGGGAAGAAGCAAAAATCCTTATTAATAAGGCCTATGCTTCGGCACTTTGGTGGGTAGTCTCTCTCCTGGTGCTTGCCGTGGGGATTGGCGGAGTCGTCGGATCGCTCATAGCCGGCAAGATAAGCAGGCCGGTGCGGGAACTGGCCCAGGCTGCGGAAAAGGTCGCTGCGGGCGATCTCAATGTTCACGTTTCGGTTGCTGCCAATGACGAAGTCGGGCAGTTGGCCACTTCTTTCGGGGCAATGGTCGAAAACCTGCGCCAGCTGATCGGTAAGGTTTCAGATACCTCCACCCAGGTTGCCTCGGCGGCCAACCAACTGTTGGCCAATGCCGAGCAGATAGCCACTGGAGCCGAGGAGGTGGCTGCCCAGGCAGGCACCGTGGCGACCGCCAGCGAAGAGATGTCCGCCACCAGCGGCGATATTGCCCAGAACTGCCAGATGGCGGCCGAAGGGGGCAACCGTGCGACTTCTACGGCAACTGCCGGTGCCGAGGTGGTGGGAAGGACGGTCCAGGTCATGAGCAGGATCGCCGGACGGGTGCATGAAAGCGCCCAGACCGTGGAGAGCCTGGGAGCTCGGAGCGACCAGATCGGCGAGATCATCGGCACCATCCAGGATATTGCCGACCAGACCAACCTCCTGGCGCTGAACGCGGCCATCGAGGCGGCGCGTGCCGGCGAGCAGGGTCGGGGCTTTGCGGTGGTGGCCGACGAGGTGCGGGCGCTGGCCGAGCGGACCACCAAGGCGACCCGCGAGATCGGCGATATGATCAAGGCGATCCAGAACGAGACCAGGAGCGCCGTGACAGCCATGGAAGAAGGGGTCAGGGAAGTGGAAAACGGTACGGCCGAAGCTGCCAAGTCGGGTCAAGCCCTGCAGGAGATCCTGGAGCAGATCAATGCGGTGACCATGCAGGTGAATCAGGTGGCCACTGCTGCGGGGTGGTCCACGAAACCGCCAAGGGAGCCCAGGAATCGGCATCCGCAGCCGGCCAGCTGGCGAGCCTCGCAGAGGATCTGCAGCGTCTGGTGCGGCAATTCAGGGTAGGTTCACCGTGACCTTACCGGAATGAGCGGCGTTCTAAGCTCGATTGCCACAACTGCCACAGGGAATGTAATGAGAAAGGGGAGTCGACCAACGGTCTGCTCCCCTCTCTGATTTTATGTCTCACACGGTTGAGACCGCTGCTCCGAAGTAGTTGCTGCCATAGGCACTAGGAATTTCGAATATAAAAATAGGGGAATCCCTTATTTTTATCTCAAGTGGAAACATAAAATCCCGAATACATCAATATGATATGTAGTTAAAAATCTTTAAGCCGAAAAGTGCCCGGAGGTTCGCGATGAGTGTATGGTCAGACATGAGGGTGAAATCGAAAATCATGACATTGGTGGCGGCCTGCTGTATCGGACTTGTTCTCGTCGGCATAATCGGCGTGATGAACATGTCCCGGCTGAGTAATGCGGAGGCAAACCTGAATGAAGGGATGGGGGAAACCGCTCTCCTCCAGGACCTCAAGAACCATTTTCTGGGAATGCGCCTTGCCTTGGTCTATATGATGATTCTCAAGGACCCGGCAAAGATCGAAGAAAAAGAAAAGGGGTTTGCCTCTGAAGCGGAGAATATCCGCGTCAAGTTGGCGAAGATCGAGAAGAGTGATATCGACAGCAGGGAAAAGGAGAGCCTGGCGGAGTTCAGGCAAGGGTTCGAGTCCTATGTGAAGGAGGGGACCAAGCTGGCCGAGATGGCCAAAGCTGCCAATGCGTCAGGAAGCGCAGTGGCGCTCCAGGAGACCGTCAAGTTTGGCACGGAAACGGTTGCTCCAATCTACAACAAACCTGCCGGGATCGTCGCTGACCTGGTGACTGCCAATATCAAGGCGGGCGAAGAGATGTACCAGCGCGATCTCATAAGCTTTAACCGTTCACGCATGGTGTTGTTGGTGACCATTGTCTGTCTGCTCGTGGGTGCGTTCGGAATAGGCAACCTCATCGCCAATTCTGTATCCCGGCCGCTGCAGTCGGTGTTCGGGACCTTGCAGGAGGTGGCTGCAGGCAACCTGGCAGCACGTTCCCAGATCACGAGCCGCGACGAGATGGGATTGTTGGCCTCCGAGGTGAATGCCACTGCCGGCAAGCTGAGCGAGGTGATCTCCATGGTGGCGAGCAACAGTGAGCGGGTCGCCTCTGCTGCGACCCAGCTCCATTCCACCTCGGCGGAGATGGCCAGCGGTTCGGAGGAGATGGCGGCCCAGGCGAGCACCGTTGCCACGGCCAGCGAAGAGATGTCTGCCACCAGTGGCGACATTGCCAACAGTTGCCACAATGCTGCCAATGGTGCACTGCATGCCAGCCAGACCGCGCAGGACGGTTCTGCGGTGGTTGAGAACACTGTCCAGGTGATGAGCCGGATTGCCGGGCGGGTGCAGGAGA
>JACRPV010000124.1:0-11533 GCA_016223015.1 Geobacter sp.
CCGATGGAGGTAAGCCCGAGATCGGCCACCAGGTAGGCATCCTCGCGTACCTGAAGGGGCTGGGAACCGGTCACACGGGCAATGACGTTTATCAACCGGTCTCCACCCCCGGCGGCAGCCTCGTGCCCCTCCCCCTCCTGCAGACGCTTCCTGACAAGAAACTTCTGGATCTTCAGGGTAGTGGTCTTGGGAAACTCCGCATCGGGCCAGACCGTACAGCCGGTGATCCGCTGGAGTTCGTCCAGCCTGGCATTCGCCGCCAGGACGATCTCAGTCGGCTGTCGGCCGCTCCCGTCCAGGAGCAGGACCGCATGGACCTCCTCGCCGCTGCCGCGATCGAGACCGACGACGCAGGACTCCCTGACCCCCGGCAGGCGATTCAGGATCTCCTCGATCTCGTCGGGATAGACATTGACCCCGGACCCGGTGACGATCAGCTCCTTCAGCCTCCCCCGGATATGGAGAAAGCCGTCCCGGTCCAGCTCCCCCAGGTCGCCGGTCCTGAACCAGCCGTCGTCGGTAAAGCTCTGCCGGGTCGCCTCCTCGTTCTGGTAATATCCGGGGAAGATATTGGCCCCTTTGGCCAGGATCTCCCCCTGCCTGATCGCTACCTGCACGCCGGGGAGCGGCAGGCCGACGGAACCGGGGACCTGCCGGTCAAAGGTGTTGGCGGAAAGGACCGGCGAGCATTCGCTCAGGCCATACCCCTCCACCACCCTGAACCCCATCCGGTCCCAGAACCGGAAGAGATCGACGGAGAGCGGGGCGCCTCCGGAAACGAACAGGGTGAAATTGCGGCCGAACCTGCGCCTGATAGGGCTGAAGAGGAGCCTGCGCGCCGACGGGGGGAGTCGTTCGGCCAACCCTGTCAGGGATTGGAATGCCGCTGTCAATCCCTTGGCCGCAAGCTCTCGCTCAATGGCGTTCATGAGGAGCTGGAGCAGCCGTGGCACGGCGATGACGGCATGGATGTTTTCCTGGGACAGCGCCGCCAGGAGCGCCGACGGCTTGAGGGTGCGGAGGTAGACGATGCACGCCCCCCTGGAGAGCGGGACCAGGAACCCGCCGGTCTGCTCGAACATGTGCGACAGGGGGAGGCAGGAGAGGAACCGGTATTCGCATGTCACCACCGGGATATGCCGGTTTACCTGAACCAGATTGGCCATCAGGTTGCCATGGGTCAGGACCACCCCCTTGGGAGTGCCGGTGGTGCCGGAGGTATAGATCAGCTGGGCCACGGTGGCCGGTTCGGGCTCAGCCATCGACTGCGCCGGGGAGAGCCCGGAGAGAAGATGCGGCAGATCCTCCAGAAAGAGCGACGGGCAGTCGACGAGCGGCTCGTCCTTGGCCCGGCTCTGGATCGCAAGCCCGGCTGCGGTCAAGCGGGCAATGGTCGCTGCCCGCTCGCGGCCGGCCATGAAATCCACCGGCACCACCACAACGCCCCGCGCCACGCACCCCCAGAACGCCACCCCCCACCAGGGGCTGTTGGGACCCCAGAGCAGGACCCGGTCTCCCGGTTCGATCCCCTGATTCGCCAGCAGGGCAGCCATCCTGAGCGCCTGGTCATGGAGACGGGCATAGGAAAGCACGCGGCGACGCACCCCGCTCCGGTAGATCAGAGCCGGCCGATTGCCGCGTGCGGCAAAACTGAGGAACAGATCGATGAGGGTCTCCATGCCTCCCCTTCCCTTACGCATCCAGGTGCTGCCGCAGGTTTCCATCCGGAAACGGCTCTTTTCCGCCCTGGCGGTGTCAATCTGCGGGATTCCTTGTGCGGCGTAGCGCTGCTACGCCTCCGCGCAATCCCTTGATTTCCGTGCCAGGACGAAAAATCCCTCGTTTCCTATCTGGAAACCCGCAGTGTCTCATCCGGTGTTTCCGGCTGGACCTCCGCACCTGTCTCCCGGCCCACCTACAGTGTATAGTCTAGCAGACGTTCTGCAACAGGGGGAAGAGCCGATTTCGGCTCGGCGCACGGCACAACAGAGGCGAAACCAAAGGAGGAGAGAGTCGGGGCAGAGGGATTACTTGGCAATGACCTTGTAGAACTTGGCCAGATAGTCGACCCCGGACCAGATGGTGATGACGGTGGCGATCCAGAGGTAGAAGATCCCCACGTGGTGCATGTTGACGACCAGGTAGGGGTGATCGATGCCGAAAAACCAGCGGTAGTCGTAGTGGAGCAAGAGGCCGATGATGGCCACCAGCTGGAAGATGGTCTTGAATTTCCCCAGGTCGCTGGCCTGGATGACGATCCCCTCGCTTGAGGCGATGCCGCGCAGGCCGGTGATGATGATCTCGCGGCCGAGGATCACCAGGACCATCCAGGCAGGGACACGGCCGAAGGGAAGGATCATGATCAGGGCAGCCATGACGATCAGCTTGTCGGCGATGGGATCGAGGAATTTGCCGAAGACGGTGACGATCCCCATCCGCCGGGCCAGGTAGCCGTCGAGCCAGTCGGTGACGGATGCAACGGCAAAGAGGGCTGCAGCCCAGAAACCGGGCTCCCGGTCCGGCGACATGAGGAGAAAGACCAGCAGGGGGATGGCGGCAATCCTGAGCAGCGTCAAGATGTTGGGGATGTTCCAGATCGGGTTTGCGGTTGCGGTCACGCTATTTGGCCTCACTGCCCTGGAGAGACCTGCGGTAGGTCATCACCTTGTCGACGTAGTTGCGGGTTTCGGCATAAGGAGGGACGCCGTTGTACTGCGCGACCCTGGAAAGCCCGGCGTTGTAGGCAGCCAGGGCCATCACCTCGTCCCCCTTGCAGGTGTCGAGGAGGAAGCGGAGATAGCGGACCCCGCCGCGAATGTTCTGTTCGGGGTTGAAGGCATCGGCCACCTTGAGATGCTGGGCGGTCTTGGGCATCAGTTGCATGAGCCCCTGGGCGCCCTTGCGCGACACGGCATTGGGGTTATAACCCGATTCGGCCTGAATAACGGCCTTCACCAGGGACCGGTCGACACCGTATTGCAGCGAACACTGGTTGATGATCGATTCGTATGCGGCCGGATCTCCCTTCAGGCGAAATGACGTTCGCAACCTGAGATCCTTTTTGAGATCACGCATGAACACCTTGAAACGACGATCCGTGGGTGCATCGGTGAAATGGACCGTACCGTCGTCGTCCTCGTAGCGGTAGATGTCCGCACCTGCCGCCGATACCACGACCAGCGACGTTACAAACAGCAGTATCACCTGGTGTCTGATGCCTGGCATTTTCATCGGTTAACTCCCGTACGGAGCCGGTCGGAACGGCCGGCGAAAGACATTGTATACTCGGAAAGCCCGGTTTTCAAGGAAGATTTGCCTCTCATAGTTCCTAAACCGGCACAATCCCTTGACAAAACGATTTGAGGGGTCAATAATCGGCAGCCGAAGTTACTATTGCCCTTATCGGCTCAAGAGGGGGATTTATGAAGCTGCAGAGCGATTTTCTGGTCATCGGCAGCGGCATTGCCGGACTTTCCTTCGCACTCAAGGCTGCCGAACATGGCACTGTCGCCATCGTCACCAAGCGAGAGGTCACGGAATCTGCCACCAACTACGCCCAGGGAGGGATTGCGACCGTTTTCTCCCAGGACGACACCTTTGCCGCCCACATCGAGGATACCCTGGTCGCCGGGGCTGGGATCTGCCACGAGGACGTGGTCAAGATGGTGGTTGAAGAGGGTCCGCAGATCATCCGCGAACTGATCGACTGGGGGGTGAACTTCACCACCAGCGGCGACTCCTACGACCTGACCCGCGAGGGTGGCCACAGCCAGCGCCGGATCCTCCACGCCGAAGACGTCACCGGCAGGGAGATCGAGCGGGCCTTGGTCGCTGCAGCCCAACTGAATCCCAATATCCGTATCTTCGAGCACCATATCGCCATCGACCTGATCACCGAGGCGAAGGTCGCCCACAAGCGGATCAAGCCGAACCGCTGCCTGGGCGCCCATGTCCTGGAGAGCGAGACGGGCCTGGTAAAGACCTTTTCCGCCAAGATCACGCTCCTTGCATCCGGCGGCGCCGGCAAGGTCTACCTCTACACCTGCAATCCCGACGTTGCCACCGGCGACGGCGTTGCCATGGCCTACCGGGCCGGGGCGACCATCGGCAATATGGAATTCATGCAGTTCCACCCCACCACCCTCTATCACCCCCACGCCAAATCGTTCCTGATCTCGGAAGCAGTGCGGGGCGAAGGGGCGATCCTCCGGCGGCGGGACGGTACCGCCTTCATGGAGAAGTACCACCACCTGAAGGACCTGGCGCCGCGCGACATCGTGGCACGGGCCATCGACAACGAGATGAAGGTCCATGGCGACGACTGTGTCTACCTGGACATTACCCATAAGGAACCGGAGTACGTCAGGACACGCTTCCCCAACATCTACCAGACCTGCCTGGAATACGGCCTGGACATGACCGTCGAACCCTTGCCTGTTGTCCCTGCAGCCCATTACCTCTGCGGCGGAGTGGCGGTAAACACCGATGCGGAAACGGACATCCGTCACCTCTACGCCATCGGCGAGGTGGCATTCACCGGCCTGCACGGCGCCAACCGACTGGCGAGCAACTCACTCCTGGAGGCGGCAGTCTACGCAGGCAGGGCCTATCAGCACGCCGTGCACGCCCTCAAGGAGATCAGCCAGCCGATTCTCGACATCCCTGAATGGGATTCGGGTACTGCCACCGACAGCGACGAAATGGTGGTGGTATCGCAGAACTGGGACGAAATCCGGCGCTGCATGTGGAACTATGTGGGGATCGTCCGTTCCGACAAGCGCCTGGAACGGGCAATGAACCGGATCAGGCTCATCCAGGAAGAGATCGAAGACTATTACTGGAACTTCAAAATCACGTCGGACCTGGTCGAACTGCGCAACATCGCAACCGTCGCGGAGCTGATCATCCGCTGTGCCCAGGGGAGGAAGGAGTCGCGCGGGCTCCACTGCACCATCGACTATCCCGAGCGCAAGGACAACCACGGCAAACGTGATTCGTTCATCAGAAAACACTTTTGATCGCCGTCGAGACACCTTTCCCCGGAGCAGTTCCCGTGCCGGTGGAAACTGCCACAGTTCACCGCTGTTGAGGCCGCTATGAGCATAGACGATATCCGCATACGAATCGACCTGATGGACGATGTGCTGCTGCGCATCTTCAACGAGCGGGCTCGCCTGGCCCTGGAGATCGGTCATATCAAAAAAGAGATGGGGATGCCGGTCTTCGATCCCGCACGGGAAAAGCGGATATTTGCCCGGATGAAGGAAGAAAACCCCGGCCCGCTCGACGACGGCGCCATCGTGCGGCTATTCGAGCGGGTCGTGGACGAATCGCGCCGACTGGAGCGGATCATGTCTCACAAGGAAGAGGATTAGTGAACTATGCTGATCATCATGAAGAAAAATGCACCGGAAGAGACGCTGGACAGCATCAAGGAGTACCTCATCAATCGCGACTTCGATATTCACCAGTCGACAGGTGCCAACAGGACCATCATCGGCGTCATCGGCGACACCCAGACCCTGGACGAAGGTGAGATCGAGTCGATGTCCGGTGTGAGCCAGGTGGTGAGGATCAGAAAGGACGAATGAAGGGCTTGCATCAATCGATTTTCAGGCTCTCGTAAATGCCGGCAAAGATATGCTCGATCCTGAAAAAGGTTGCCAGCAGAGTCGGATCGAAATGATCCGCCGGTCGAACCCGCTCATCACCATCGCGAAAAACCCGCACCGTCTCCGCGTGACTGTAAGCCCCCTTGTAGCTTCTCGTCGAACGGAGCGCGTCGTAGACATCGGCTATCTTCACGATCCGCCCCGCCAGGGGGATCTGCTCCCCTTTCAGACCATAGGGATAGCCGCTGCCATCCCAATTTTCGTGATGGGCAATGGCAATCTCCCGCGCCACCTCGAGCCGGGGGGAATCGCCAAGTATCCGCTCGCCGAAAACCGGGTGCATCCTCATCAGCTCCATCTCCGCCGCATCGAGCGGCCCCTCCTTGAGCAGTATCGTCACAGGGATCTTGATCTTCCCCACATCATGCATCTGCGCCGAGTAGGAAATCGACTCGACAAAATGGGCCGGCAACCCCAGGTTGGCTGCCAGCGCACCGGCATAGCGGTTCACCCGTAGGATGTGCGTGCCGGTATGCTCTTCCGCTGCCTCGCAGGCCCTGGCCAGAGCCTCGATGGTATAGATGAACGCCTTTTCCGTCTCGCGCATCTCACCGGAGAGGGTCACGAGCGAACCGATGACCACGGCAAGTCCGTGCAAAACCGATGCGTCATACTCTGTAGCAGAGCCGAGAAAGTTAAAAGCGGTGATCACCCCCGGCTGTTCGCCGCTGATCCGGCAGGTGACAAAGTTGCGGATGGCACCACCGACAATGGAACGGACCGCTGACGGGAACACATTCTGGTAAGACTCCACCGATGCAGAGCGTTCGTCCCAGTTAACCGCCATCACCTCTTGCTGCTCCTCGGCAAAGGCAAGGTCGGCTCCATACCCCGAACCCGTGGGGATGACCACCTCTTCCGATCCTTCCACCAGCTGATCCGCCACCAGGTGGAAGACGCGCCCCCGCATCACGCCGTTGTGGCGCTCCTGGAAGCTGATGAGGATGCACGCCGCGCCCCGTTTCCCCTTACCTCCCAGCACCCGGCGCAATGCCTCGGCATAGAGTTCACTGCCGCTGAATTTCCTGCAGCAGATCTCCTGCATCGTGGTTTCGGTGAGTCGCAGCAGCGCCTGGGTCTGCTGCAGCGCCATTTCACAGAGTTCTACCGACATCGCTCTCTCTCCCGCATATCCGGGGCGCACCAATTGACTGTCGACACGTTTGCTGCTACTGTAGCTCCGCACAATCCATCCTCGGCGGGGCAGTCATGACCTTTCCTTCAATAGACCCGGTATTTCTCCGCATCGGCCCTCTGGAATTCCGCTGGTACGGGCTGATGTACATTCTGGCCTTTTCTGCAGCCTATCTGGTACTCAAGACAGGGGTAAAGCAGCGTGACCTGCCGCTCACCAAGGATGACATCGCCGATCTGGTCTTTTCCGTGGCCATGGGGATCATCCTGGGAGGAAGGCTGGGTTACGTTATTTTCTACAATCTCTCCTTCTATCTTGCCAATCCGCTCAAGATCTTCGCTGTCTGGGAAGGGGGCATGTCGTTCCATGGCGGCCTGATCGGCGCCACGATTGCCGGCATCCTCTACTGCCGGAAACACAAGCTCGATTTTTTTGCCCTGGCCGACCTGACGTCTCTCTGTGCACCCATCGGCCTCATGCTGGGAAGGATCGGCAACTTCATCAACGGCGAACTGTATGGTCGGGTAACCGATGTTCCGTGGGGGATAGTCTTTCCTGGCGGCGGCATCCTGCCCCGCCACCCGTCACAGCTCTATGAAGCATTCCTGGAAGGGCCGTTCACCCTTTTCCTGCTCTATCTCGTCTGGCGGAAGCGGCTCACGGCCGGGTCGGTCCTCTGGAGTTTCGTGGCGCTCTATGGCCTGTTCAGAACGGTGGTGGAATTCTTCCGCGAACCGGATCAGCAGATCGGCTACATCGCCGGTTTCCTGTCGCAGGGGCAACTGCTCAGCATCCCCATGTTCTTTCTGGGGTGCGGCATGCTCTGGTATCTCAACCGCCGGCAGGGTCAATGACCGATTGCCGTCAATGGAGCTGTTTGGTCATCTCCAGAACATTCCCCGCAGCTTCCCGCCGGTAACAGACCGAGTCCATCAGCGACCTGATGAGGAATATCCCCCGTCCCCGATCCTCCAGGGCATCGAAGTCCGGGGACTGGATGGCATTGATGTCGAATCCCTGCCCTGAGTCGTGCACCTGTATCACCAGCTCTTCGTCGGAGATATAGATCAGGATGCGGACCGTCTTGTCGGGATCATCGGCATTGGCATGCCTGATGGCATTGACCATGGCCTCCGTCAGGACCAGGTTGATGTGGTACGCCAGCGTCTCCCGGTCACCGCGGTACTTGTACAGCTCATTGGCGATGTCTTCGCCGATCCTGCCGATCAGGCTCAGATAACGGGTCTGATTGGGAACCTTAATGTCAACCTGGATACGGTTCTTATCCATCTCGTCCTCATGCATCAGAAAGTGTCCAGCGCCTCGGCCGATGAGCCGAATATCTCGAAAACCCGGTGGAGCCGGGTCAGCTCGAACATGGACTTGACCTGCGGTTGCAGGCTTGCCAGCTTGAGATTCCCCTGATGGGATATGGCGTTCTTGAAGCCCGAAACCAGCGCCCCCAGTCCGGAGCTGTCAATGAAGCGCACATCCTTCATCTCCACGAGAATATTCTTTTCTCCCCCCTCGAACAGGCGTCCCATCTCGGTTTTCAGTTCGCCCGAATTATGGGCATCCAGGCGTTCTTCACGAACATAAAGGATCGTCACATCTTTCTTCTTCTCAATGTACAGATTCATTCAGGACTCCTGGCAATGGGATGGTGCGGCAATGGCATATATGCAATCTTAGCAAGAGATCACGCCCTGTTCAATGAAGATTCGCTTATTTCGCCACTATGCTACCTTTACCACCACCAGGGATACGTCGTCGCTGAACCCCTGCGTGCCGGTAAACCGCTGTGCCGCCGTCAATAACCCCTCGATGATCTCTTCCGGCCCGGCCTCGCGAAGCAGGGCCACCTGCTCGGCCAGCCTCAGCTCCCCGAACAGCTCTCCCGTGCTGTTGGTTGCCTCGGTGATGCCGTCGGTATAAAAAAGCAGGACATCGCCGATCTCCAGCACCAGGCTCTTTTCCTCGAACAGAACCTCCATCCGCACCCCGAGGATCAGGCCCTCCGCATCGAGCTCAACAACTGCCGGCCCACTGTTGCCGCCGCGGATGAGCAGCGGCTTGTTATGGCCGGCACTGGCATAGCTGAGTCGACGCGTCTCTGCCCAGTAGGTGGCATAAAACATGGTGACAAAGAGTTCCGCCCTGGTCAGGTCTTCATAGAGCAGCCGGTTGAGAACGTTCAGCACATCGCTGGCAGTACCCGCAGCCTGGCCCTGTGCTCGGAGCACGCTGCGGGTTTCCACCATGATCAGGGCCGCGCCGACGTTATGCCCCGATACATCGGCGATGACCAGGTCGACCAGCCCGGACTCGCGCACGAAAAAGTCGAAATAATCCCCACCGACATGGGCAGCCGGGATGCACAGTGAAGCCAGTTGCAACCCCTGCACTACCGGTAGCGTAGCCGGGAGGAGCGAAAGCTGGATCTGCTTGGCGATCTCCATGTCCCGCAGCACACGGGCATTCTCCAGCTGCGCCTGCTCTTTTTCCTGCCGCTCCCGGTCCTTCTCCAGACGCTCCTGCTCGATCTTCAAAGCCTGGGCGAGCTGCCCCGCCAGGCTGGAAAGGAGCCGCAGGAACGGTGGGGTGAACATCCCGATGATGGTCTTGGAAAAGACCGAGAGTATCCCCAAGGGGGTGGCTCCATGGGTGGCGATGGGGACATGGGCAAACGACCTGATCCCCTCCCGCTCCATGATCTCCCTGGATTTCGGCTTGGTGATGTTGCGGGTGTCGTTGACGAATTGCGGCTTGTTGGCGAGAAACGACTCGCCTATGTAGGTGTCGATCTCCGGCAACCAGTCCCGCTCCACGATCGTTCCTCCGGTCAGCCCGCGATAACAGGAGACCTTCAGCACCCCCTCTGGGTTGGTCAGGCGGATGACGACCAGCTCGAACTTGAACTCGTGCTGCAAAAGCTCAAGCAGGTCATCCATGATGATATCCACATTCAGGGTCCGGTTCATGATCTCCGATGCCTTGAGCCGGACATACAGAGCCTCCCTGCTCTCTTCGAGCGAGGTGCGGACGGTGCTGAAGGCGTCGTAGACCGACTCCATCTTCGACCCGATGTCGGACAGGTAGCTTTCAACGATGGCGCCTGCCGCAGCAGCCCCCACCGAACCTGCCAGGGTCCGCTCGATAAAGCGCTTCAGATTGGGGAGCTCGAACTCGGAGACACCGCCCCGCTCGTCGATCTCCCGATCCCCCAGATATTCGCTGATGGCGGCATGGGCCTGTTCCTCGCCGATGAATTTGGAGAGCAGCGAGACGAACTGCATGATGGTGATCGGCTTGGAGAGACGCTTGGTCTCCCAGGTTGTCCCTTCGTGGTTCACGGTGAAGACGTCGACGAATTTCCTGACCTGCTCGCGCTCGGTCTCATCCTGATCGAGCAGGATGGAACAGATTATATACCCGGCCACATTGACGAGGATGCTCCAGAAGACCGTGTGTGACCAGACATCGAGCCCGGTGAGGCCGAACAGCTCGGTCGGTCTCAAGAGGGAAATGCCGAATGGCCCATTCTCCAGCAGATCGGTCTGCCACCAGCCGGACCTGATGAATGAAGGGAGTAGCAGGGTATAGAACCAGACGATGAAACCGAGGACAATGCCCGTTATGGCACCGGTTTTGTTGCCGCGGTGCCAGTAGAGCCCTCCCAGAAGGGCCGGTCCGAACTGGGCCGCAGCGGCAAAGGAGATGAGCCCCATATTGACCAGCATGTAGGTTTCGCCCAGGATCTGCTGGTAGACAAATCCCAGGAGCACCACCAGGAAGAAGCCGCAGCGCTTCAGGTTGATGAGCAGACACGGAAACCAGGGCCGCGGCTAGAGTTTGACGATGATCGGCATGACCAGATGGTTGAGGAACATGGTCGAGATCGCCACCGATTCGAGCATGACCATCCCTGTGGCAGCGGAGAACCCTCCCATGAACGCAACAACTGCCAGCGTGGGCGAACCGTTGAACAACGGGATGGTCAGGACGAAGTAGTCCGCCCCGGCGGAGCTCCCGTTGATCAGGATGCCGGCCAGGGCGATGGGAAAGACGAAGAGGTTGATGGCGAACAGGTAAGCGGGGAAGAGCCACATCGCCTTGCTGATGTGTTTCTCCGACGAGTTCTCGATCACCATGACATGGAACTGGCGCGGGAGCAGCATGATGGCGCCCAGCGACAGGTAGAGCATGGTGAACCATGTGGCTGCAGGAGGCCCGCCCGAACCGCCGAAGGTCGTGAGTCTGCCGAGAAGGGCGGGATCGCGGGCCTGCATGCGGCTGAAGATGTCCGTCACCCCGTCGAACAGGCCGAAACAGACAAAGGTACCGACAGCGAGAAACGACAGCAGCTTGACAATCGATTCGACCGCAATGGCAGCCACCAGCCCCTCATGGCGTTCGGACGAGACCAGGTGGCGGGCGCCGAAGATGACGCCGAACAGCCCGAGGATCAGGGCGGAAAAGAAGCTCGACTGCTGCTGCGACGGGATCATCGTCCTGAGCGCCGGCGCCTGCTGGTGGATATAGGTGATCAGTATCTCGAAGGTGGCCGATACGGCCTTGAGTTGAAGGGCAATGTACGGGATGATTCCCATCAGCGCAATGATGGTCACCAGGGCTCCCAGCCACTGGGACTTGCCGTAGCGGGAACTGATGAAGTCGGCAATGGAGGTGATGTTGTTTTCCTTGGCGATCCTGACGATCTTGCGCA
>JACRPV010000124.1:11548-14494 GCA_016223015.1 Geobacter sp.
ACCAGCAGGCGCCGGCGCTCAGGACGATGATCCCGTCGCAGCAGCAGTCGAGCTTCTTTTCCGCCCTGATCCTCGGGCTGTTCGGCGTCATCTTCGGCGCCCGCCACCTGTTCTCGTCCGAACGCCATGAGGGGCTGGTGGCTGCCTTGCCGACGCTGCCGTAGACGGTCCAGGTCGTGGCCTAGATTGCAATGGAGAGGGCATAGATGTAGGGATTGGAGATGATGCTGCGGCCGAGCTCACGACGGCCGTCCGCATAGTAGGCCACCATGACGAGAAACAGGATATAGAGGAAGATGACCGCGAAGATCAGTTCGATACTGAGCATGGCTGCCTATTTCTTCTCCCCATCGTCCGATTGGTCGATGGATTTGGTGAAGATGCTTATGAACAGGATCGACACCAGCCAGCCGAGCTGAAGGTAAAGGTAGAGAAGCGGGACGCCGAAAATGGTCACCGGCTTGTTGAAGATGCCGATGAACGGCACGTTCATCATGATGATCCCCAGCAGGAAAAAGATCACCCACGATTCCTTGAGACGAAGACGCTGCAGCAGTAAACCCTTTTGCAGACGTGGCCAGATCATGGCAGAATCCCCATGGCTTTCAAGATATCGTCAACGGCCTGCCGGATCGACCCCGACGTGTCCGCAACGAGGAACGGTTCGCTGCCGGGATCGGGCTGTTCGAATGCTGCCAGGTGGCTGTCGAACAGCTCCAGCCGGCCATCGGAAACTTCGTTCATCTTCCCCTCGCGTGCTGTCAGCCGCTCCCGGATGAGCTCATCGGGACAGTCGGTCATGATCAGCCGGAAATCGACGCCGCGTTCCGCAGCTGCCTGGCGGAAATGCTGCCGGTCCGCCCCTTTCCGGAACGTGGCATCGACTATGACGCTTTTCCCCATCTGCAACCAGGCAGAACCTCTCTCCAAAAGGGCATCGTAGGTGGAGCGGTCCGCCTCGGTGGTATAGAGCCCCGTGCCGAACAAAGCGGAACGCGAGGAAGCGGTAGCGCGGTAGAGCTCCTTGCGCGTCCGATCCGAGGAGATGACCGGTATGCCCAGTTCCCGCCCCAACAGTTGGGCCAGGGTGCTCTTGCCGCTTCCCATGAGGCCTCCCACCAGAAAGATCGTCACCGGCAGTTGCTGCCGCAGCAGATATCCCCGGGCAAGCCGGAAATAGCCGATCGCCCGTTCGCGGGCCGCATCGCGGTCTTCGGCCGGTATGGCCCGGTCCAGGAGCTGCAGGCTCGCAACCTTCCCCCGCACAAAGGCACGGTAGACCTTGTAAAACTCCACCAGTGGGGCGCAGGTTTCATCCGCAACGATCGTTACATATTCATCCAGGAAGGCAGCCGCTAGATCGGACCGGTCGTGATAGTCCAGATCCATGAGGAGAAAGGCGATGTCCGCCGCCGTATCGCCATAGCGGAAGCGCGGATTGAATTCGATGCAGTCGAAAATCCAGACCTTTTCTCCCAGGCAGATATTTTCGAGATGCAGGTCGCCGTCGCAGTCGCGGATGAACCCGCGTGCGATCCGCTCCTCGAACAGTTCGGCATGTCTCTGCAGGTACTGATCCACCCACTCCCTGAAGCGCTGGAGATCCTGGCCGGACAGGGTATCACCGACGAACCGATCAGCCAATGCAAAGTTTTCATCCCAGCTGCGCCGGATGGCCTCGACCGAGCCATAACGGTCGATCTCGGTGCCGCGTTCCGCATCTTGGTGAAACGCCGCCACAACCCCGGCAATCGAGCGGATCGTCTCTTCCTGCACCCGGCCGGCAGCCAGGAGCCGGTCCATCATCCGCTCTTCCGGCAGCCTGACCATCTTGACGGCATAATCGACCACCGGGCCGCTGCCGGTGAAGGCAACGCCCTCATCCGACCTGCGCAGTTCCACCACACCGAGATAGATATCAGGGGCAAGACGTCGATTGAGGCGAACCTCCTCATGGCAGTAGAAGCGTCGCCGGTCAATGGTGCTGAAATTGAGAAAACCGAAATCGACCGGTTTCTTTATCTTATAGACGAAACGGTCCGTCAGGAACAGATACGATATGTGCGTCTGCTTGAGATGCACTGTTTGCGGGGCATCGGGGTATGCTTCCGGTCTCAACAGCGACTCAAGCTCGCGCTGCTCCATCGTCTCTCCTTAACAAAGCGAATTACTTGACGAAAACTCTAGCATACAACCGGCCAATGGCAAGCAAATGCCCTAATAATTGGATTTGACGGCACTACTGTTATATGGTAATTTTCAAGCACAGTGCAGGAGGAGTACGAAGTTTCCCCGCCCCTCTCTATGTACCCAATCTCCAGATCAGCAACCGACAGGCACCGCGAGCTCTCGGCTTTTCAACTTGATACCGAAGCCACGGATTTTTTTTTGCGGGATACCCAATGAAACGACTCGGCATAGCAGCCATAATCTCCATAAGCGCCCTTTGCCCCTCCTGCGCCACAAGCCAGACAGCCGCGACGCGCCCTCCCGCTGACCAGGCGGCAACCCCTCCCCGCCTTGACATAGCAGATTCACGAGCAATGTACCTCTTTTCCCTCTCCCGTCTGCACTCCCTGGACGGCGACACGGAAGGTGCCCTGACACTCCTGCGTGCCGCAACGGAGACCGACCCGTCCGGCGCCTACCTCTACACCGCCATGGCTGGAGTCTACCTGAAAAGCAACCAGCCCCTGGAAGCTCTCAAGGCCTGCGAGACAGCCATCGAGATCGACCCCAAGAGCTTCAATGCCCATCAGCTGGCAGGCAACATCCTGGTGGGGCTCAAACGGGACCGCGAGGCGACCGAACATTTCAAAAAAGCCATCGAGCTCAACAAGAACAAGGAAGAGCTCTACCTCCACCTTGCCGTTGCCTATGTGAAGATCTTCGAATACGAAGAGGCGATCAATACCCTCAAGGCCTTGATAAAGGTTTCGCCGGACA
>JACRPV010000125.1 GCA_016223015.1 Geobacter sp.
CCCCGGTCGCCTCAAGGGTCTCCTGGAAGAGGAGCACACCGGCCACCAGGAAAACCGCCTTGAACGAAACGCTCTCCCGGAGCGTCAAGGCGATCCGCGCCGGCGTATAGCGGTGCCAGAGCAAGAGAACCAGCACCGCGCCTCCCAGGGCCAGCCCCGGATTGACACCGACGACCACCACCAGGACCAGGGCCAGCATGATGGGAGAAATGGCCAGCCCGAACGTCATCGCCGACCGAAGCGGCGCCTCGCCCCGCGAAACAACCCCGCCGGGCTCCACGCCGCGGAAGCAGAAAAAAACCCCGACGAGAACGACCGCTACGGCATAGGGGGCATGGGCAAGGGCAAGATCGCGGAAACTGCGGCCGGTCATCCCCGAAACCAGGATGATGCCGGGGTAGAGCGGAGAGACATACTCCCAGATGTGGCGGTACCAGTAGTTGATGAACGCCTTCTGCTCTCCCTGGATCGCCATCCCCTCGGCAGCTTCCGCCACCATGGGAGCGGAAAAAACCGCGCCGCCGACCGACGGCAGAAGCCCGATGGTCGCCGGCATGGCTGCCATCACGAACCGGCGGTCAGGGAAAATCCCGGCAACGCTGGTCACCATCTCCCGCATGGTGCCGGTCCGCCGCATGATGTTCTCCATGATCATGGTGCAGACCAGCATGCTGGTCATCTCCAGGGCACGTGGCGAGAACAGTGCCAGGTAGACACCTTTGAGAAAGAGCGCAGGTGGGGTGACATAGAGGAGTGCCAGAACGAGCGAGCCTGCCGCCATGACCGTACCGATGAATACCCGTCGGCGGAGCAGGAAAAAGATGAGAGAAAGAACGGCGAGGGTCTTCAGCAGGTCGGTCATATCCGCTTCCGATGCAGATTCAGTGTAGCAGCCGGAGGGGAAAAGTCAACGCGGGCAGCCCTGCAGGGTCGGTGCGGTGGATCTCCGGACTGCGGCTGCCCGGAGGGGAAAACGGTCGGCCGCGCTGCACGAAACAGAGGCGGGGGGAGACGCTGCCATCTCCTCGCCGCCACCGCGGAGTCAAAGGGGTTACTTCCTGATCACCCGTCGCCGGGGAGCGCCCATGGCCGAGGCATGGTGCTTCTGGATAGCGCCGACGCTCTCCAGGTGGAACTGGAACCACATGTCGCCGAACTGGCGCATCTTCATCTTCTTCCCTTCGCGCAAAAGTTCCAGGTTTGATTTCAGCGACTCGTTGCCGGGGATCTTCTTCAGCCCCTTCTCCAGGGTCGACTTGGCCCCTTCCTGGTCGTTGATCTCGCAGAGGCAGTAGGCATACAGGCTCCAGAGCAGGGGCTCCTTGGGCGAACCCTGCACCGCCTTTTCGAAGGTCGAGCGCATCGTTTCCGGCTTGTTCCGTTTCATGTAGGTAATGGCCAGCATCCCCATGGAAACCCAGTTCTTGAAGAAGGATTTCTCCAGGTAGGGGAAGGCATTGGAAAAGTCGCGCCGCATGTAGTAGATGCTGCCGATCTGGGCGTTCAGCTGCCCTTCCAGATAGATCTGCCACTTGGCGTACTTGAAGGCCCCCTTCAGCTCGCGGATCCCCTTTTCCACCCGTTGGGCCTGCAGGTCCTTGGTGGCGGTATCCATGACGGCAGCGACCTTCTTCATGATATAGCGGGAAAGG
Organism: Geobacter sp.; assembly: GCA_016223015.1. Classification (GTDB taxonomy): domain Bacteria; phylum Desulfobacterota; class Desulfuromonadia; order Geobacterales; family DSM-12255; genus Geoanaerobacter. Next base: position 1,653 of record JACRPV010000125.1, read on the forward strand.
AAGTAGAACACCCCCATGAAGGCGAGGGTGGCAATGAGCAGGGACATCAGCCAGTAGAGGCCGGCAGCAAACTTCAGGATCAGGAAGAGGAGCACGGCGACGCCGCAGGAGATCAGCAGGTTGTACATGAAAAAACCCTCTCAGAAATATTGAAATGATACAACATTACATGTGCTGCATGTGTGCAGTGCCGGTTGCGCCGCGTTGCAACGCGGCCGACAACGGGCGGGCATTACCCTCCCACCGGCATCATCTCGCCGCCCTTTTCCACGTACTTGGCAATGATGATGCGCCGGCCGGCCCTGAGCGCCACCTTCCCCTTCAGATTGTTCCATGCTGAGAGGATCTTCTCGGAAACCTTGAACCGGCGGGCCAGGGAATAGAGGGTATCCCCCCGCTTGACCGTGTAGTACTTCTTGAACTCGCGGGAACCTTTCTTTGCCTTTGCCGGCTTGTCAGCAGAGGCCGCGACGACCTGCGGCCCGTTCTGCGCCACCACCGGCACGAGGATCGACTTGCCGCGCAGGCGGGACTTCTTCTTCAGGTGGTTCAATTCGGTCAGATGCTCGACCGTGGTGTTGTAGCGCTTGGCAACAGCGGCAAGGGTTTCCTTGCGCTTCAGCTTGTAGCGCGCATAGACGACCTTCTCGGTGAAGCGCTCACCCTCCGGCAGCTTGGCGTATTCGGCCTCGAACAGGGCCTTCTTCCCCAGGGGGATCTTCAGTTCGTAATCGGGATAATCCGGGGGGGTGCACCAGCGGCGGAGTTCGGGGTTCAACTCCCTGAGCGCCTGGTAGGGGACGTCGATCAGCCGGGAGATGACCTCCAGGTCGGTGCGGGACGGGATGACCACGGTATCGACTTCGATGGCCGGGAGATAGGCGATATCGGC
>JACRPV010000113.1 GCA_016223015.1 Geobacter sp.
CGCCCTGCAGCAGTACGTGCTGATGCAGGAAAACCGCCGGCTGAAGGAGCTGGCCCGGACCCAGCAACTCAAGATCAAGAACTTCACCAACCTGTTCGAGGAAAACCGCGGTATGCTGGGGAGCATCCTGCAACAGGCCGGGGTGGTCCGCCGGGAAGAGCTGGAACGCGCCGAAAGGGAGCTGGAAAAGGGGGAATTCCTTAGCGAAGCCCTGGTCCGTCTCGGCATGACCAGCGAGGCGAAGATCATCAAGGCCCTACAGGGGCACCTCAACATCGAATTCGTCGATCTGCGCGAATACGCCATCAATGCGGCGACCGCCCACTTCCTCCCCCGCGACTTCTGCGAACGGAACCGGATGCTGCCGATCCGGCTGGAGGGGCGCCAGCTCACCCTGGCCATGGCCGATCCTTCCGACATCTACAAGATCGACAACATCGCCCTGATGACCGGCTTCAAGGTCGTGCCGCTGCTCGCCTCAAGCAGCGAGATCATGGCCCTTATCAAGCGGATCTACGGCGAATCGGAACGGCTGGATGAGCTGGAGGAGTTCGGCGACATCGAGCCTCTGGACGAGATCGACATCGTCATCGACGACGAAGAAAAGGATATCAGCATCCAGGAGCTGATCGGCTCCTCCGAAGTCCCGCCGGTGATCCGGATCGTCAACGCCATCATCTCCGAGGCGGTACGCTACCGGGCAAGCGACATCCATGTTGAAGCGAAGACCAAGTACACCCTGGTCCGCTTCCGGATCGACGGCCTTTTGCACAACAAGATCAAGATCCCCGTCGACCTCCATCCGGCCATTGTCTCTCGCATCAAGATCCTCGCCAAGATGGACATCTCGGAGCGACGCAAGCCGCAGGACGGCAGGATAACGGTCAAGGCGGGAACACGGATCGTGGATATGCGGGTCTCCTCCATGCCGACCCTGAACGGCGAAAAGATGGTCCTGCGGATCCTCGACAAGAGCGCCTCGATCAAAGAGCTGCAGGAACTGGGAGTGCTCCCCGACGACCTGCGGAAAATCGCCACCATGGTCAAGAAGCCCCAGGGGGTCATCATCACCACCGGCCCCACCGGGAGCGGCAAGACCACCATGCTCTACTCCATCCTCGCGGCCATGCTTGAAAACAGCAAGAACTTCGAGACCATCGAAGAACCGGTGGAGTATTTCGTGGAAGAAGCCAACCAGGTGGCGGTGCGGGAAAAGATCGGCCTCTCCTTCGACCAGGTCCTGCGCGCCACCCTGCGCCAGGACCCGGACGTCATCCTCGTCGGCGAGATCCGCGATTTCGATACCGCCGACGTGGCGTTCAAGGCGTCGCTCACCGGCCACATGGTCCTCTCGACCCTCCACACCAACAGCTCGATCGCCTCCATCACCCGCCTGATCGACATGGGGGTCAAGCCGTACATCATCGCGTCGGCGCTGGAAGGGCTCATCGCCCAGCGCCTGGTGCGGCGGATCTGCCCGGACTGCGCCGTGCCGGCCCCTCCCGATCCGGAAATCATGACGCTGCTGCGCGTCCCGTCGGGGCTTCTGGGGCCTACGATCATGCGAGGGACTGGGTGCGAACGCTGCAACAGATCGGGGTACCGGGGGAGGATCGGGATCTTCGAGCTGTTCATCATGAACGAGGATTTCAGGCAGTTCGTCAGCACCAGCTACAAGGAGTCGGACCTGCTGGAGATGGCCCGCGCCAACGGCATGCGGACCCTGATCGAAGACGGGCTGGAGAAGGTCCGCCAGGGGCTGACGACCCTGGAGGAACTCCTGCGGGTCATCGGACCGCAAATGGCCTTTGAACGGAGCTGCGACCACTGCAAGCGGCAGATCGATGCCAAGTTCCTCTTCTGCCCCTACTGCGGCACGTTCCGGGAGCATTACTGCAAGAGCTGCCGACTCCCGCTCGAAGAGTCGTGGCAGAACTGTCCTTTCTGCGGCACGCTCAAAGAATCCCACACGCGTCCCAGCGACGATGCTACGAGGAGATGATCATGAATCCAACGATCCTTATTGTCGACGACGAACCCAACGTCATCGCAGCCCTGAAGCGGGCGCTCTCCGACGAGCCATACGAGGTGATCGGGGCCGGAGGTGGCGAAGAGGCGCTCGGCATCATGGCCAAACACCGCATCAAGGTGGTCATATCCGACGAGTGCATGCCGGGGATGGATGGCGCCGAATTCCTCGGTCTGGTGCGGGAACGCTTCCCCACCACCATCAGGTTCCTGCTGACCGGCCATGCCAGCGTGGAGGCGACCATGCGGGCGGTGAACAGCGGCGAGATCTACCGGTTCTTCACCAAGCCGTGGAACGATGTGGAACTGAAGCTGGCGATCCGCACCGCCCTGGATAAATTCGATCTGGAAGAGGAAAACCGACGGCTTCTCAAGACCGTGAAGCGTCAGTCAAGTGAACTGCGCGCCCTGGAGGTCCATTACCCCGGCATCAGCGAGGTGAAGCGCAATGCCAAGGGGGCCTTTGTCCTCCCCGAAGTGAGCGACGAGGAGATCTCGCAGATCATTGCCTTCTGCAACGACGACGATCCCCGGCAGGGTAACGCCTGAGGCAACGGAGTTGGGGATAAGCAGAAACGCGGTGGCGGAAAACGAAACGGGGGCCAAAGGCCCCCGTTTCGCGTATCGGACAGGTTGCGCCAGCAGGCGCTAGTCGTCGAAATTCCCCGCAGCACCCTTGTCGCTGGAGATGCTCTTGGCCTTCTCGACAATCTTGGCCTCGGTCCATTCAGCCGGGTCCTCGATGCGGCTCCCCTTCGGCCCCACATCATGGGAACCGGCCTTCAGGATCGCCTCAATGGCCAAAGGCGCAGTATCGCTGGCATTCAGGACCTCCACCAGCATCTTGTAGGCGAACTCCTCCACCCGCTTGGCCATCCGCTCGCGGATCTCCTTCGGCTGCGCCAGGAGCTTGTTTTCAAACGGAAGGTTCAGGCTCTTGTAGTCGCCCTTTTTCCAGCCCTTGTCAGTGGCATAGGCCACCATCTCGGCCCACAGCTCTTCGCTGACACCCTCGCCCTTCACCTTGATGAAATTGCCGTTGGCATCAAGCTGGGCATTGCCGTAGTCGTTCACCTCAAGCCCCCAGGAGATCATCTGCAGGGCCGTTGCCACATTGGCCTTGGTGGTGGCGGTCTGGTTGGCGATCTCGCGCAGACGCTCCGAACTGTTGCCCGAAGTACCGTGCTGGGCACCGTTTACCCGGTACGGAACCAGCGCCTTGTGGATCTCTGCGGTAAGTCCGACCTGGATGCCGGCATCGCTCGCTTCCAGACCGTGGGTAGTCCCGTTGTTGAGGGCGATCCAGTCGGGGAAGATGTTGTGGGCGTTCAGCCCGCGAATCAGGAAGAGCGCCTCGTCGACAGTGGAGAGACCAGAATTTCCCTTGATCTCGCCGACCTCGGTCTCAAGCCCTGCCCATGCAGGGATGAACGGGTTGATGGCAAGGTTTGCCAGGAGATTCTGATCGTCAGGGAGATGGGAAGCATCGATGGCTACTGAGGTGATGCCCGCCTCGAACATGGTGGGAATCTCCACCTTGGCGGAAGCCAGGTCCTTGTCGTTTTTTATTCCGTAGTGATCGGCATGGATGGCAACGGGAACGGTAATGCCGAGTTCGTTGCAGAGTGCATCGACGATGCGGGCCATGTTCCAGTAGTTCACCGGACAGTAGGCCTTCTGCCCCCCTTCGGACTTGGCGATCTCGATGATGATCGGTGCATTTGCCCGCTGGGCTGCCATGAGCACCCCGCGGATAACAAAGTAATTCCTGCCGTTGGCAGCCATGGTTATGGCCTTCCCCTTGGCCGACATGGCACGGTCGATCACCTTGCCACTGACAATCAGGGCCTTTGAATTGGGAAAGAGCTGTCTGATGTTGGGGGGCCGACCAACCTGGAGGGCCTTCTCGAAATCTGCAGAGTACGCCATGTCACATCTCCCTTTTCATGAAATAACATTCGATAATCAAATCAAAGAGTTTATACCACGGGTAACCGCCAAAATCAAGGTGACGGCCCTAATTCTCCATAAAAAAAGGGCCGCACCTTTGACGGAGCGGCCCTTTGGGGATCACAAGCAAATGCTATTTTTTCTTCGCCGGGATGACGCAATCGAACGTAGCAAGGATGCGGCGGTTTTTCTGCCGACCCGCGGCTGTCTTGTTGTCTGCGATGGGCTTGGTCAATCCGTAGCCTTTTGCAGAGAGACGCCCCTTCGCGATGCCATATTTCTCGATCAGATAGGTCATGACCGCATCGGCGCGACGCTGCGACAACTTCAGGTTGTAATCGGCGCCACCCACGTTGTCGGTATGGCCTTCGATTGTGCCCGTGGCTTCGGGGTAAGTCTTGAGGAACTCGGCAACCTTGCCGATCTCGGCATGGTACTTCTTCTTGATATCTGCCTTGGCTGTGTCGAATTCGACTTCCAGCTTGATACAGAGCTGCTCGGTAACCGACACCTTGGCATTGCTGGTTGCCTTCCCGCCTGCACCGCTGCAGGTCAGGGTGTAGTCGGCGCTCCCTTCGGGGGAAACCTTCTGGGTGCCCTGCAGCTGGACAGTACCGATATCGGGTTGGATATCTGCGGCAGTCGCGTTCTGGCATGCCCATTCAAGGGTGCTGGAGCCGCCTTTAGTGATTGCAGCGGGAACTGCCGTCAGATTGGCCACGGGAGCAGCCGGCTGGGTCACGCCTACAGTAGCCGCGCTGGTTGCAGCCCCTGCCGCGCTGCTGCAGGTCAGGACGTAGTCGGTGCTGTCTGACGGGCTCAAGGTCCTGCTTCCCTGGGGGGGAACCTTGCCGATGCCGGGCTGGATATCGGCAGAATCGGAATTCTTGCATGCCCAAGTGAGGGTCACTGCCTCACCCTTGGTCACTGCTCCCGGAGAGACGGCAAGACTCGCTTCAGGAGCAGGCGGAGCAGGTTTCGGCGCCGGTGCCGGTGCCGGTGCCGGAGCCGCAACAGGCGCCGGCTTGGGTTCCGCAACCGGAGCCGGTGCCGGCTTGGCACCACCGAACAGGAACGATATACCGACACTGTATTCCACATTGTGGAGGGTCTGATTGTTGACCTGGCCGAGGAGGTCATCCTTGAAAATGAGATGGCGGACATCACCACGGAATGCTACTTCATCGGTCAGGAAGTACTTCACGCCGGCGCCGTAGTTGAAGGCCCCCCTGGTTCTCATCTTGTCGAACGCCTCATACTCGGCCGATCTTCCGCCAAAGCCTGCAGCAACAAATGGCACGAGCTGGCTGTCCGGAATGAAATGATAGAGCACGTCGAGGTTGTAGTTGTACACCCTCAGGTTACTGTCGTTTTTCGTCCCGTCACTGCTGGTGAAGCCGAATGCACCCTCGGCACCCAGATTCTTGGTGAAGTTGTAGCCGGCACGAAGACCCACGGTGGGGCTCATCTCCTGATGCTCGACTCCGTCGAATATGTAGCCGCCGAAAAATGGAGACACGGAGAAAACACCGGCCTGGTTCCCGGCCCAGGCAGATCCGGCAACAGTCAGCACTGCCGCTGCCGCCAAGCAGACAATTCGTCTCTTCATACATCCTCCTTTCATTAAGGAAAAATCACTGCCCCAGTGCTTAGTCTTATACCACAGCGTAATTGTCTGGCAAGACAAAATTCCCGCTATCGCTATCGAACCCGCGCCAGTACGGGAATTACGTCAGTACCCATGGTTGCAGCTGGTGTCACCTTGCATTCGTGGCCCTGCTGGATTATGATATGCTGTTTTTCCGGGAGAAAACGACATGCCACAAGCCCTTTCATTTTCAGAACAGCTCCTCGACAGCCACTGCGTGGTGGACGTCCGCACCCCTCTGGAATACGCCGAGGACCATCTGCCCGGCGCGATCAACATACCGCTTCTGTCTAATGAAGAACGGGTGGAGATCGGTACCCTCTACAAGCAGTCCGGCCCCCAACCGGCACGTATCCGCGGGCTGGAACTGACGGCCGGACGTTTCCCCGGCATGGTCGCAGCCATCGCCTCAGCCGCAGCCGGTCGCCCGATCCTGGTCTACTGCTGGCGCGGCGGGCTGCGCAGCAAAACCGTGGCCACCATACTCGAACTGACCGGGCACACGGCAGCTCAACTCACCGGAGGCTACAAGGCCTTCCGCAATCATGTCGTGGCCTATTTCGCGTCTTTCACCCCTCCTGCCCCACTGGTGGTGATCCACGGCATGACCGGCATCGGCAAAACCGACTTCATTCTCCGGCTGAGCACTGATCGTTTCAGTACCATCGACCTGGAGGGGATTGCCTGCCACCGCGGATCGGCATTCGGTGAGCTTGGCCTGTCCCAGGAGCATCTCACACAAAAGAGCTTTGAAACCCTTCTCTGGGACACTTTTCGCCGCATGCCAGCTGGCAGGCCGATCATCATCGAGGGGGAAAGCCGCCGCATCGGCAAGGTTTCACTGCCGGGAGACCTGTACGAGATCATGCGCACCTCCACCAAGGTCTGGTGCTCCGCCTCACTGGAGACACGGGTGCAACGGCTCATCGAGGAATATGGGAAAACGGAATACCGTGATGCAATGGCAGAAGCCCTGGCACGGATTGCCAAAAAACTGGGTGGCGACAGCTACCGAGAATTGCAGGAACATCTGAAGAACTGGGAGATGGAACCGTTCATGAAGGGCCTTGTGGAGCGGTACTACGACAAGGTTTATTACAAAACCCGCGACTGGAAAGAAGAGTTTTCGCTGTCGCTTGAAGATTACGACCGTGCGGCCGGGGAACTGGATGTGCAACTTTCCAGCCGCGGGATCTGAACAGAAAAGATCTGCTTCAGGATCCTCAAACTGGGACATCGGGACCGGCATGCCTTCTCACCTCCGGGCATGCCAGGAGTGCGGGGAAAAAATGGTTGAAGTCGTCGTGCAGCCCCGCATACTGCTTCCGTAACTCGTCCCCCCCTGTTGCGAGAGGGTTTTCCCTTTTCAACCGTAACCCCATCCGCTGCAACGCCCGCTCGACCCCTTCGACCTCACGGTAGGAAGGGAGCCATTCGGTGAAGAGAGCGGGCAGCATGCGTTCCAGCCGCTCGGGAAGAACCTGGCGATGTGCCCTGAGAACCTGGTAGGCGAAATCTATGTACTCGTCCAAGGGCAGTCTGGCATAGGCATCCCACTCACGTGCCAGGAAGTGATCGTAGAAAAGGTCCACCATCACCCCGCGGTAGAGGCCGCAGGGATCGCTGAGTCGGCGCTTGCTGCACCTGAACCGTTCATGTGTCGCGGCAAAGGAATCGATGCTGCGATGCAGCTGCACCCCCTCCAGGATGCCTGCCGGATAGTGCCCCGGCGCCAGTCTCCCCTTGACGAAATCCCCCATCAGGTTGCCAACCATGACGTCTTCCCTGTTGCCCGACAACAGGAGATGCGCGAGAAAATTGATGGCAGCCCCCTTATCGCCCCTTCAGCGTTGCGGAGAGGCCCTCTATGAGCTGGGTCCGCAGCTTGGCTGAAAGGCGGGCCTCCGGATGTGCAAGACGATAGCCAAAGGGGGGCATATCCCCCTCGGAGACCTCCTTGGCGATCTCTTCGGGACGTTCCCCTTCACGGGTCCCTCCCTGCCAATCGGAAAAATTCAGTTTCTCCCGCCCTTCCTGCACATCATGGGCGATCAGCCACGACGCGGGAGCATACTGCGCATACCACGGCCAGACGGTTTCGAAACTGTGGCAGTTGAAGCAGGCCCGCCGGGCAAGTTCACGGGTCTCCGGAGAGTCCCAGTGGGGCTCTGCAACCACTGCGGGATTGCTATGATCGCGACCATAGGGGACTGCCTGCATCAGGGCAAGTCCTGCTACGGCGATCAGTCCGACATACCACGTGCGCTTTTTCATACGTTCATTCCTTTCTGCACATCCGGATTTCTTCTTATCAGGCAAGACAGAGAACCGGCTGGGTCATGTCACAGCATCTGCCGTGCCCTGAATTTCCGTATCAGCCGCACCGGATGGTAGGAGAGTTTGGCCGCCCGGAGTCCGGGTTCTCCCAGGTCCTGCTCCCGGTTGACATAGAGACAGTCGGTGAAGAGCAGGCTGTTGAACTGCTGGTCCACCAGTTGGGAGATCCCCTCCATGAACGGATCTGACTTCTCGAAGTGGCAGACCGACGTTTCCCGGTTGAGCCGTTCCCCCAGGGCAAAGGCAGAGACACTCCCCTCGACGAGAACCGTCACCCCCTCAAGCCCCAGAACCGTCGCTAGTTGCAGGCCCTCTGCCGTTGCCGACGCTTCATGATTCGCGGAACGGTTGTCGTCGCTGCTGCGAACCCGCTGCCATTGCGCAAGCAGCTCGAGCGCCCCGTCCAGATGTTTTGGCCGGAATATTTCGACCGCAAAGTCGTGGC
>JACRPV010000130.1 GCA_016223015.1 Geobacter sp.
CGGGAGCCCGTGAGGATAACAGCGGCTTTTTCGTCTGGGGATTCCTCGGCATCTGCGCCCTCATCATCGTCGCACAGATGCTCCCCGCAGTCATGGTCATGCTTGGTTTCGCCAAGGGAGTCCGTAAACAGGAAACTGCCAAACAGACAACTACACACTGAAAACCGAGGCAAGGGTCCAGAGGCCCGAAGACTTTCCACGGAGGGAGACCACGTCATGTCGATTCGAAGAACACTGTTGAGCAGCGGACTGCTGATAGTAGCCCTGGCATGGGCCGCCAGCGCCTTCGCCAACCCCAATGAGGCATGCCTCAAGTGCCATGGCGACAAGGCAATTATCAGCAAGGGGGGAGGACACCTCTTTATCGATCCGGTCACATTTGCCGGCACCACCCATGAATTGATCGGATGCACATCCTGTCATGACGCGATTTCCAGCCAGCATCCGCACGACGGCATCCGGCCGCCGCGGGCACAGTGCCGCGAATGCCACGCCGTGATCCAGCGCGAGTATGCACAGAGCCTGCACGGCGGGAACGCCTCATGTACCGATTGCCACAATCCGCACATGGTCCGGCAGCCGATGGCGGTATCGGGCGACTTTATCAATGCCCAGTGCAACAAATGCCACGACAAGGCAAAGACCGTTACTACCCATTCCAAATGGCTCACCCAGGCTGACCTGCATGTGGATGCGATGCCGTGCATAACCTGCCACACCAGCTCGAAGAATTACGTCATCATCATGTACATCGAAAAACGGCAGGCGAACAAGCCGCATAGCGATTTCCGCGAGGCAACCTATGCCGAACTGGCCGAAGCTGCCGGGGGCAAGGATATATCGCAGCTCATCGACGTAAACGGTGACGGCAAGATCGAAATGTCCGAACTGCGCCGCTTCAACATCAACGCCAAGTACAAGGACATGCGGCTGTGGGGGATGATGATGCCCGAGCAGGTTACCCACAGCTACCAGATTCTGGACAACCGGTGGGACTGCACCTTTTGCCACTCAACCGGCACCAAGGCAATGCAGACCAGTTTCGTGGCCTTCCCCGGCAAAGACGGAAGATACACGCGGATGCAGGTGGAAAAAGGCGCTGTTCTCGACCTGCTCTTCGGCACCCCCGACTTCTACATGATGGGGACTACCCGCAGCACCGCGCTCAACATCATCGGAGCACTGATCCTGGTAGGAGGCATGATGATGCCGATCGGACACGGTTCCCTGCGCTACCTCACCAGAAAAAATAGAAAGGAGCATTGACATGAGCACCGCTGAATCGTCACACCACGAGGAGCAGATGATCTACCTTACCCCGACTCCGGTCAGGATCTGGCACTGGCTGAATGCCCTGGGGATCGTCACCCTCTGCATTACCGGCATCCAGATCCGGTTCCCGGACTATGTCAATCTCTTCGGGACCTACAAGGCAGCCATAAGCCTGCATAATACCGCCGGGATCATCGTTTCCATATCCTACTTTCTCTGGCTCTTCTACTACCTCTTCATCGCCGGGACCCTGATCAAGCTCTATGTCCCCACCATGGACGACATCAAGCGCGGCATCATCCGCCAGGCCCTGTTCTACTTCTTCCACTTCTTCCGCGGCGGCCCCAACCCGCACCACAGCATGCCCGACGACAAGTTCAACCCGATGCAGAAGTTCGCCTACCTGATGATCATGCTGGTCCTCCTGCCGCTGGTCATTGTCTCGGGCATCCTGATCATGAACGTGGCGCCGCTCAGGGAAGTGATCATGCTGGTGGGAGGGATCAAGATCCTGGTCTCCGCCCACTTCCTGATCGCCTGCTGCTTCTTCGCCTTCCTGTTCGTCCACGTCTACCTCGCCACCATGGGTCATACCCCGCTTGCCCACTTCAAGCCGATGTGGACCGGTTGGGAAAAGATCGAAGGACATGGGCACTAAGTTGTCGTATCCTCACTTACAGCGGGGCGGTTCATGCCGCCCCGCAGTTTTTGTTCCGGGAATCCCCTTTTTCAAGCATATTTAAAATTGACTAACCTTGACGCATTCCCTATAATCGCGGCCTGTATACACGCTATTGCTGCATCAATTACCTGTTGAGGAGGACACCATGTTGTTCAGATCCCTGCTCTTCTGCCTGGTGGCACTGTTCGTCGGCACCAGCGCCCATGCAATCACCATCAAGAGCGTCACCTACACGACCAAGGACGCAGGCAAGATCGTCTTCGACCACAACTTCCATATCAAACAGAGCGGGATCAACAATAACTGCAAGGCGTGCCACAACGAAATCTTCGACATGAAGAAAAAGGTGCGCTACTCCATGGCCGACATGGAGCAGGGCAAATCCTGCGGCGCCTGCCACGGGAAAACAGCTTTCAGCCTCAAGGACTGCGCCCGCTGCCACACGGTAAAAGACATCACCTTCAAGGTCAAGGAAACCGGCTCCCTGGCATTCAGCCATGGCAACCATGCCAAGAAATATGCCTGCGGCTCCTGCCACCCCAGACTGTACAATGCCGGCGGCGGCAACAAGCGGGTCAGCATGGCCGAGATGGAAAATGGCAAATCCTGCGGCGCCTGTCATACCGGCAAGGAAGCCTTCCCGCTGGCGGCTTGCGGCAAATGTCACCCCACCAAGGAAGTAACCTACAAGGTAAAAGGTGCCGGCAAGGTACTCTTCAGCCACAAGGTTCACACCGGAATCGCCCGTTGCAACGACTGCCATACCAAGGTCTTCGGCTACGGCAAAGCGAAGAAGGTGTTCTCCATGGATGATATGGAGAAGGGCAAATCGTGCGGCGCCTGCCACAACGGCAAGAAGGCGTTCACGGTCAAGGCCAACTGTGCTATCTGCCACAAAATGTAAAAAGGGAACACCATGTTCAAGTCTCTGACCGCTCGGGCCATCGTCCCGGTGGCCGTTGCAGTGACGGGGTTCGTCATCATCTGCTGTATCCTGCTCTACTCGCTGATGAAGTCCGATATCATCAGCGACACGGTGACGTACGCCACAGGGCTGGCAGATACAGTTGTCAAGTCGACCCGTTATGCGATGCTCAATAGTGACCGGGAGACACTGAAAAACATCATAGACAACGTGGGAGAACAGAAGCGGCTGGAGCATGTCCGGATCTTCAACAAGAAGGGCCTGATCATGTTCTCCAGCGTCCATGGCGAGATCAACCGCTTCGTAGACAAGAAGGCTGCCGGATGCGTCGAATGCCATTCCGGACCGGTCCCCAAGGAGACCCTGGCAGCCATGCAGAAGGCCCGGCGCTTCACCAACGAGCGCGGGGTCGAGGTTTTGGCGATCACCGCGCCGATCTACAACGAACCCGAGTGTTCGGCCGCCCCGTGCCATATCCATCCTGCCGAGCAGAAGGTTCTCGGAACCCTGGATATCGGGCTTTCCCTGGCAGACCTGCTGCAGAATCTCAAGGTCATGCGGGAACGGATGATCGTCTTCAGCATCATGGTGCTGCTACTCACCGTCGGGGGAGTAGCAGCACTGCTCTGGAGAAACGTCTTCCTCCCCTTACGGCTTCTCATCGAATACACCGAGCGCACGGCCCAGGGCGATCTGACCGCCGAACTGCCCGACTGCGGTCCGGAACTTTCCAAGCTCGCCAATAACGTGCGCACCCTCAGCGAGGAACTGAAGCAAGCGGAGAGCTCTGCTCCGCGCGGAGAAGGCACTGAATAGGCCGGGCATCGCGTCAGTATGACGGGGGAGGGTGTTGACACGTCACGGTTCCAAGGATAGAGTTTGCAGCAACTTCACATAGGACCGGTGCGGCACGGCATCGTGGCACATCCGAGACATGAGGAACGGATCATCCCTCCAATCTGAGCAGAAACCGCCCCTCCAGGACTTTGAAGGCCTGCGCCAGGAGAGCGAGTCCCGCATCTCTCGATTGCATCTGAAGTCGGGCAACGGGCCACTCTCTTTAGCCCTTTTTATTGCGCTCAGCATTTTAGCCCAGAACGATTTCGCCATCCTCCCCTCGCTCCCTGACGAGGTTCTCGCCCTTCTCGGCCGTCCGCCGTCGACCAACATGATCAGCGCTGCCCTGGTACTCTACAGCTTTTCCGCGATCATTCTGATTCTCGGCAGGATGATGAGCGGTTCGGAGCGGTATGGCGGCGTGCTGCACGTGGGTTACCTCGCCGCCTTCTACACCTTTTACCACTTTGCCCATGCCCTTGCCGAGAATTTCTGGGCGGTATTCGCCGCAGGGGCAACGGTTCTCATCCTGGAAAGCTACCATCTCTGGACCTACTGCCGCGAGGAGATCCGCAAGGAACGCGAACTCCTGGCACAACTGGAGCGGAAGGAGAAGAGCGGCTTCGCACCATGAACCCACGCCGGTTCACGGCGAGTTGCGACTGCCCGACTGCTGTGGCAACGAGGTGCGACATCCCAGAAAAGGGTTGACACTTCTCACGCTCTCCTGTTACGGTACAAACACTTCAGTGCCATGCCGACCACGGCATGTCGCCGTACAAACCAATAGTCCGATCCCGCTGGGGGAGTTCGCAAGAACTGAGATGAAGCCCTGGGCTTCAAACCCTTTGAACCTGATCCGGTTAATCCCGGCGTAGGGAAGCGCGCCCCGTCCGTTCCATCCCATCCGGCCGCTTTCCGCGGCTTTTTTTGTTCCCTCCCGGCGAGTCTACAGGCGCCCCATGAAGTGATGGACACCACGTACCGGCTTTTCCCAGTTGCCGGCACTGCATCGACAGCTTTAGTTGCTCATCGAACAAGGAGACTGATCATGCCTCATCTCTCGGATACACTGGTCATTGCCGGTCGGACGTTCCGTTCGCGCCTTCTGGTCGGAACCGGCAAGTTTTCATCCAATGCCGCCATGGTCGAAGCCATGGAGCACTCCGGCAGCGAGATCGTTACCGTTGCCCTGCGCCGGGTCGACATCGACAACCCGCAGGACAGCATCCTCTCCCACATCGACCGGTCGAAATACCTGCTCCTGCCCAATACCAGCGGTGCCCGGGATGCCGATGAAGCGGTGCGGCTGGCACGCCTTGCCCGTGCAGCAGGGTGCGAGCCATGGATAAAGCTGGAGGTCACTCCCGATCCCTACTATCTGCTCCCCGACCCGATCGAGACCCTCAAGGCGGCCCAGATCCTGGTCAAGGACGGGTTCGTGGTCCTCCCCTACATCAATGCCGACCCGGTGCTGGCAAAACACCTGCAGGAGGCGGGCACGGCCACGGTCATGCCGCTTGGCGCACCCATCGGCACCAACAAAGGGGTCCGTACCCGCGACCAGATCGCCATCATCATCGAGCAGGCCATTGTGCCGGTCATCGTCGATGCGGGTCTCGGTGCGCCGTCCCACGCTGCCGAAGCCATGGAAATGGGTGCCGATGCGGTCCTGGTGAATACCGCCCTGGCCGTCACCCCCAATCCCGGTCTCATGGCCGCTGCCTTCCGGATGGGGGTCGAGGCGGGCCGGGCAGCCTACCGGGCAGGCCTTGGCAGCCAGAAGGAGCGGGCCGAGGCATCGAGCCCCCTGACCGGCTTTCTGGGGGGAGTGAAATGAACTTTTTCGAGCTGATCCGGACCTATCATCCCGACGATGTGCTTGCCCGCATCGAGGCAAAGCGGCCCGAAGACGTGGAGCGGGCGCTTTGCGCCGATCGTTTGCGGGAAGAGGAGCTGATGGCCCTGCTCTCCCCGGCGGCAGAGCCGTTTCTGGAACTGATGGCCCAGAAGGCCCACCGCATCACCCGTCAGCGCTTCGGCAACACCATCCTGATGTACGCCCCGCTCTATATCTCCAACCTCTGCACCAACGGCTGTCTCTACTGCGGCTTCAACGCCACCAACCAGGTCCCCCGCCAGACCCTGACCCTGGACGAAGCCGAACGGGAAGCCAGGGTCCTGCACGATCGCGGCTTCCGCCACCTGCTGCTGGTGACCGGCGAGGCGCCGAAGGCCGTGGACAACGACTATCTCGCCGCGGTGGTTCGGCGCCTGCGGCCGCTCTTCAGCTCCATATCCATCGAAGTCTACCACATGGACGAGGCTGGCTATGGCCAGATGGTCGAAGCAGGCGTCGATGGCCTGACAGTCTACCAGGAGACCTACGATCAGGCGCTCTATGCCCAGATGCACCCCTTTGGCAAAAAGCGCGACTACGCCTTCAGGCTACTGGCCCCGGAACGTGGAGGTGCAGCCGGTCTGCGCCGGATCGGGATCGGGGCACTGCTCGGCCTCGGCCAGTTCCGGGTGGAGAGCTTCTTTACCGGCCTCCATGCCCTCCACCTGTCGCGCCACTTCTGGCGATCCCACTTAAGCGTCTCCTTCCCCCGCATGCGCCCGGCCGAAGGAGGGTTTTCGCCGCTCAACCCGGTCACGGACCGGCAGTTCGTCCAGCTCCTCTGCGCCCTGCGCCTGCTGATGCCCGACGCCGGGCTGGTCCTCTCC
>JACRPV010000131.1 GCA_016223015.1 Geobacter sp.
CAATGCCATCGCCTTCATCAAGATCGTCGATCCGGTGAAGGCGGTCTACGGCATCAGCAATTACGAGTATGCCATCCAGAACCTGGTCATGACCTCTCTGCGGGCCATCATCGGCGAGATGGAGCTGGACCGGGCACTCTCGTCACGCGACATCATCAAGGCGAGGCTGAAGGACATCATCTCCGAAGATGTCACCGACTGGGGAATCCTGGTCAAGTCGGTGGAGATCCAGGACATAAAGCCGTCCGACTCCATGCAGAAGGCTATGGAACAGCAGGCCACGGCCGAGCGGCTGAAGCGGGCGATGATCCTGGAGGCGGAGGGGAAGAAAGAGGCGATGATCCGCGAGGCGGAAGGGAAGCTGGAGGCGGCAAAACGGGAGGCGGAGGCGCAGATAACCCTGGCCGAGGCGTCTGCCAGGGCAATCGAGGACATTGCCGGCGCAGTGGGGGACAAGGAGCTTCCCGCCCTCTTTCTCCTGGGCGACCGCTACGTCAATGCCATCCAGCATCTCGCCACGTCGGCCAATGTCAAAACCTTCGTCCTGCCGGCAGACATCCTCGGCGCGGTAAAAGGGATCGCCGGGAGATCACAGGGATAGATTCAACCTGCAGATGCACTACTGAGGAGGATAGACCATGAAACGATTGCCACTGCTCACACTCGTATGTCTCTTGCTGGCCTCGCCGCTCCAGGCGCAGGATGCTGTGCAGGAGAAAATCAAGCTGCTGGAGCAGCAGATCCAGGAACTGAAGGCGCTGAAGGCCCAGCAGGATCTGGGAAAGAAGAAGGCAGAACAGTGCCTGAAGGCGGTGGGCCGGGAAAAATTCTGCACCTGTCTCGGCGAAAACCTGCCCGCTGCCGTCAGCTTCGAGCAGTATATCCACACCCTGGTCAGCTCGAAGGAAGAACTCGGTTACGGCATCCTGCCGGCCGAGCAGAAAAAGATGATCGACGCTACCCTGGAAACCCGCGAAAAGTGCGTCGAAAAGGGCTTTTTCAATTAGCCTGCTGTTTGTCCGGCCGGGCGACTGACCTTTGCAGCCGACAGGTCAGCGCCCCCGGCGTTAGCGCGTGATCGGATTGCACGTTAACTCATCTCCTTGACTCTCCGGGCGATTTCCCCTACAACACAATGCCGGACCTATACTGATTCCCCCGTTGGGGAGGAGCACGAACGCATGGCCGGAGTCGATACTTCCATGGAGGCAGTGCTTTCGTTACTGCGCACCCTGTTTCCTCCTGCGCTCCATGACCGGGTTTTCCTGGTCGGCGGCAGCGTGCGGGACCTGCTCTCGGGCAGGGTAAGCCAGGACCTGGACCTGGTGGCCGCCGTGCCGCCAGAGGGGCTTGAGCGCCTTGGTTTTCGCTTCGTGGCGGCCAAAAGCGCGGCTCCCATCTACTTTCGGTTCATTGAGGGCGTCGGCAAGGTCGAGGCGACCCTGCTGGACGATGTCTCGCTGCTCACGGCCGACCTGCACCGGCGGGACTTCACCGTCAATGCCATGGCTCTCTCCCTGGGGGGTGAGCTCCTCGGGTTGACAGGCGAGTCTGCGGAACTGCTCCGGTCCGGGAGCCGGTCATTGAGTCTGGAAACAGTGCCGGTGGAGCGCTTTTCCGCCGAGATGCTCAAGGCGTTGGCCAAGCAGGAGCCGGTGCGATTCTTCCAAAGGATGCTGGAGCTCGGCATCGGCGTGGAGTTCCTCCCCGAGCTGTTCCGGATGGTGGAGGTGCCGGCAGGGCCACTGGAATACCACCCCGAAGGGGACCTCTGCACCCACTCCCTGGAGGTGCTGGAGCGGCTGACGCAGCAGAGCGACGATCCGCTGGCGCGTTTCTGCGGCCTGTTCCACGATCTGGGGAAGCTTGCCACTGCGCCGCCGCTCTATCCGCGGCATCATGGCCACGAAGAGACGGGGAGCGAATTGGCGAGGAGTTTTTGCGCCCGCTTGCGGCTGCCGGCGCTGTACCGGCGGGCCCTGGCAGCGACCTGCCGCCTGCATGGCAGTGCCCGGCGCTGGCCCGAGCTGCGAGATTCCACCAGGGTCCGAATGGCCGAGCAGGCCATCCAGGCTGGTATCGTGGAGATCCTGCCGCTGGTTGCCGCTGCGGACAAGGCTTCCGGCCAGGTCATGCCGGGCTGGGCAGAGGCGGTGCAGGTCGCGTCCATGAGCAGCGCCGAGCTGGGGGTTGAACGGTCAGTGCTGGAGGGAATGGCGCCGGAGCATCGCGGTACGCTCCTGCTGCAGCGCCGGGTGGAGCGGCTTCGCCGAATGCGGGATGGATCGGCATGAGAAACGTGCTCCTGACAGTGGAATATGACGGTACCGCCTATGCCGGTTGGCAGGTGCAGCCCAATGGGCTCACCATCCAGCAGGTGGTGGAGGAGGCGCTGGCCCGGCTTTTGGGGGAGGAGGTCCGGCTCTATTCGTCTGGCCGCACCGATGCCGGCGTCCATGCCCGTGCCATGGCCGCCTGTTTCAGGACCAGCCGGTCGATTCCGCTCAAGGCGTTCACCGCCGGGCTCAACTCCCTCTTGCCGCCGGACATTGCCATCCGCGGGGCTGTGGAGGCCCCGCCGGACTTCAATCCGCGGCGGGAGGCCGTTGCCAAGCATTATCGCTATTCGCTCCATCTGGGGCCGGACCGCTCGCCATTGAGAAGGCTCTATGTCTGGCACCTGCGCGGGCCGCTGGATCTTTCCGCCATGCGCGCCGCTGCACAGAGGTTCGTCGGCGACCACGACTTCGCCGCCTTCCGTGCCACCGGCTGCGCCGCCAAGACCACCTGCCGGACCATCCGCAGCATGGAGGTCGTCGAAGAGAATGACCTGATCCATGTCGATGTGATCGGCACCGGCTTTCTCAAGAACATGGTGCGGGTGATGGTCGGCACCCTGGTGGAGGTTGGCCTGGGGCGACGCGCTTCGGAGGAGATCAGCGACCTGCTCGCCTGTGGCGACCGGCGCCTGTCCGGGATCACGGCTCCGCCCCAGGGGCTCTGTCTCATGGAGGTTTTTTTCGCCGGGGGAGTGCAGCAGGATCCTGCCGGCTGAGGGGCGTTGCAATCCCGGTCCGCAGAGCTGCAGACGGAACTTTGCTGTTGTGCCGGCACAACCGTGCGTTTGCGGGAGATAGAAAAATTCTTGACAGATGATTCGAATTGTTTTAGCTTTACAACTTTCTTGGAAGACTATCAGACGAGATGTGAGGGTTCGATGAAGACGTACATTGCAAAAACTGATCAGGTAAACCGCGACTGGTACCTGTTCGATGCCGATAACAAGGTACTCGGCAGGCTTGCCACCCAGATAGCCAATATCCTCCGTGCGGCGGCATCAAGTCCATCTCTGCCGGCAAGCTGCTGGAGAAGAGGCCGGAAGATCTGATCCGCAAGGCAGTCAAGGGGATGCTTCCCAAGAACAAGCTCTCCCGCCACATGCTGAGCAAGCTCAAGGTATACGCAGGCGCCGAGCATCCGCACAAGGCTCAGCAGCCCAAAACGATTCAACTCTGATAATTCAGTTCAGGAGATAATACGATGGCAGCAATCAGCTATTACGGTACAGGCAAAAGAAAATCGTCCATTGCCAGGGTCTGGCTCAAGCCCGGCAGCGGTAATATCACGGTCAACAACAAGACACTGGACGAGTACTTCGGCCGCGAAACCTCCAAGATGGTCGTACGGCAGCCGCTGGAGCTGGTGGAGAAGGTCGGTACCTTCGATATCTACGTGACGGTCAGCGGCGGCGGCGATTCGGGTCAGGCCGGTGCCATCAAGCACGGCATCACCAAGGCGCTGCTCGTGGTTGACGCCGAACTCCGCGGCACCCTGAAAAAGGCCGGGTTCATCACCCGCGACGCCAGGGTCAAGGAACGGAAGAAGTACGGCAAGAAGGCTGCACGCGCCAGCTTCCAGTTCTCCAAGCGTTAAGAACCGCTTGCAGGAAGTGTTCGAGGGGATATCCGCAAGGGTATCCCCTTTTTTGCATACGGGCCGGAGTTATTTGCGAGGTGAAGACATGGTAAAGGTAGCTGTTGTTGGGGCAAGCGGATATACCGGCGTTGAACTCCTGCGCATCCTCTATTGCCACCCCGAGGTGGCGGTTACCTGCGTCACGTCGGAGCAGAGCGCCGGCAAGCGGATCTCCGAGGTCTTTCCCACCCTGCGGGGACGCTGCGACCTGGTGCTGGAAAACCTGGAGCCGGTCCGGATCGCCGAACGGGCGGAGCTGATCTTCACGGCCCTGCCGCACAAGGCTGCCATGGAAGTGGTGCCGACCTTTCTCGAACTGAAACGGACCGTGATCGACCTCTCGGCCGACTACCGCCTGCACGATGCCGCCGAATACGGGAAGTGGTACGAACCGCACATGAATCCCGAGCTTCTGCCAAAGGCGGTCTACGGCCTGCCCGAGCTGCGGCGCGACAAGATCGCCAAGGCCCGGCTGGTGGCCAATCCCGGCTGCTACCCGACCAGCATCATCCTCGGGGTGGCGCCGCTTTTGAAAAAGAGGCTGATCGATCCGGCCAGCATCATTGCCGATTCCAAGTCGGGCGTCAGCGGCGCCGGGCGGAGCGCCAAGGTGGACAACCTCTATTGCGAGGTCAATGACGGTTTCAAGGCCTATGGCGTCGGCGGCGTCCACCGGCACATCCCCGAGATCGAGCAGGAGCTGTCGGAGCTGGCCGGAGAGCGGCTCGTCATCTCCTTTACCCCCCACCTGGTGCCGATGGACCGGGGGATTTTCTCCACGATCTACGCAACGCCGCTGAAAAAGGCCACCACCGAGCAGCTGGTGAAACTCTATGAGACCTTCTACCATGGCGAGCCCTTCGTCCGGGTCCTCCCTGTTGGCCAGGTCCCTTCGACGGCCCATGTGCGGGGGAGCAATTTCTGCGATATCGGCATCACTGTGGACCAGCGGACCGGCCGGGTCATCGTGGTCTCTGCCATCGACAACCTGGTGAAAGGGGCATCCGGCCAGGCGGTGCAGAACATGAACCTGACCTGCGGTTTCCCCGAGAACATGGGGCTGGAGGGGCTGGCGCTGTTCCCGTGAACACCGGGCTGACCGCTCTGCTGCGGAAATCATCTCCTGACGAAAAAGCCGGCCTCCTTGCGGGGGCCGGCTTTCCTGTTCGCGCGGCAGTGGCGTCCGGGCTCAGTCGCTTTCCAGGCCGATCAGTTTCAACTCCTCCCGCAGTTTTGCGGGCTCGCCGGTGAGCCGCTCCATCAGGCCGCAGAGCCTGAAGTGGTGGCCCGCCTCGAAGGTGCCGAATTCCACCCCGATCCTGAACATGGTGGAGTAGATGATCTCTGCCGAAATGAGGATCGGGGCCTTTTCGCCGGCCAGGGAGATCTCAAGGGAGCAGCAATCCCCCTGGGGGACCATGACGGCTTCGTCGAAGCTGATCATTGCCCCTTTCAGGGAGATGTTCTCCACGCAGCCATCATAGGGGATTTCATCGTGACGGACGAGGCACTTCGTTCTGAACAGCACCCGATGAAACCGTCTCTTTTCGATCATCTCACGCTCCGCGTCCATGGGCCAGTACCGGGAGTCGGCAACAGACCGCTTCCCTGAGTAAAATATACGACGGGAGTGGCGAAAAGGCAACTGGCTGCTGCCTGGTCTGGGTGCGCAGCGCGAAGGGTCGGTTAAGCGTTTGCCGGGGATCAGATCAAACGGTTCAGGAAGGCCCTGATCCGTTCGTTGCCCAACTGGTCGGAAAAGAAGTCGGCCGGGGTCTCCTCCACCACGAACGAGCCCGCTTCCATGAAGATGACCCGGTCGGCCAGTTCCCTGGCGAAGCCCATGTGGTGGGTCACGATGACCATGGTCATCCCTTCGTCCGCCAGGGCATGGATGGTGTCGAAGACCTCCCCCACCAGTTCGGGGTCGAGGGCCGAGGTCGGCTCGTCGAACAGCATCAGCTTCGGCTTCATGGCCAGGGCCCTGGCAATGGCGACACGTTGCTTCTGTCCGCCCGAGAGGGTGGCGGGGTAGACCTCCTTCTTGTCCAGAAGTCCCACCTTGCCCAGCATCTCCAGGGCGATCTCCTGCGCAGCGCGCTGCCCCTTTTTCTGCACGGTAAGGGGGCCCTCCATGACGTTTGCCAGGACGGTCATGTGGGGGAAGAGGTGGAAATGCTGAAAGACCATGCCGATCTCGGCCCGCAGGCCGCAGATGACCTGCTGTCTGTCCAGGTGCAGCTTGCCGTGCTTGCGGAGATAGCCGACCTCGCGCCCTTCGAAGCGGATGATCCCGTCGTCGATCTGCTCCAGGAAATTGACGGCCCTAAGCAGCGTCGATTTCCCCGATCCGGACGGGCCGATGATGACCAGCTTCTCGCCGGGGTTGACCACCAGGTTCACCCCGTTCACGGCGGTCAGCTGCTTGAAGCGCTTGGTGATGCCGACCAGTTCCAGGAGCGGCTGTTTAGCGGTGTTCATAGATCCCTGCCCTGTATTCGATCTTTTCGAAGATGAAGGTAAAGACGGTGGTAAAGACCAGGTAGATGATGGCGGCGAGTATCAGCGCCGTGATGTTGAAGTAGGTGTTGAACATCTGGTCGGCCGAACGCATCAGTTCGACCATGGCAATGGTCGAGACCAGTGCAGTGTCCTTGATCAGGGCGATGAATTCGTTGCCGATGGGGGGCATGAGACGCTTATAGGTCTGGGGGATGATGATCCGCCGCATTGCCTGCCGGTAGGTCATCCCCAGCGCCTTGGCCGCTTCCATCTGGCCGTGGTCGACGCTCTGGATGGCTCCGCGGATGATCTCCCCCAGGTAGGCGGAATAGTTGAGGCCGAGCCCGATCACCGCTGCGGTGAAGGGCCGGAAGGTGATCCCCAGCGCCGGGAGCCCATAATAGATGAAGAAGAGCTGCAGCAGCAGCGGGGTACCGCGGAAGAGCCAGATGACGAGCCAGCAGAAAGCGGTAAGCGGCCGGAAGTGGCTGATCCTCCCCAGGGCGATGAACAGACCCCCCAAGGGGGAGATCAGCATGGTGCAGAGCACGAGCAGCAGTGTCATCAACGCTCCCTTGAGGAGCACCGGGAGAAAGCGGAGGCAGTCGTCGATAAAGGCGCCGAGCCGCGACTTCCGTTCCTGCTCGATCGATGCGAGGAAGTTCTTCGCCTCACTGTTGTCGGGGTAGAGGGCGAGGACCTGCCGGCAGGTTGCCTGGGCCTTGTCCAGCTCCTTGAGGGAGAACTGGATGCGCGCCATCTGCATCCTGCTCCGGACGAACGGTTCCCCGTCCTGGCCGGGTGCCGGTGGCGGCACTTTCACCAGGGTTTCCACCGCCCCCTGCAGATTCCCTTCGCTCTGCAGATCGCCGGCCTGGCGGAAGAGGCTGTCCAGGTCGACTGTCTGCCCGGCTGCCGCGAAACCCGTCAGGACCCACAAAAAAAGCAGGGTCGAGACGACCCTGCCGATTCCGGATAGTGATATTCTCATACGTGCCTGTCCCGGGTGTGAAACGCTGCGATCACGTTTCGTCTACCATTTCTTCGGATTGGTGATGTCTTCGGCAAACCATTTCCGGCTGATCTTGGCCAGCGATCCGTCCTTGGCCATCTTGTCCAGGGTCTTCTGCACGGTTTCGCGCAGCTCGCGGTCTTCCTTGCGGAAGGCGACGCCGAACGGCTCCTTGCTGATGAAGCCGGGCAGGATCTTGAATTTCCCCGGCCGCTTGGCAATGAAATCGCGGCCGGTGACATTGTCGATGACCACTACGTCGATCCGCTTTGCTTCGAGGTCGAGCAGCGCCTTCGGGTTGTCCTCGTACTCCTTGAGTTCAGCCGGAGCCGTGGGGAGTTTCTTGACCGCATTGAGGGCTGAGGAGCCTTTCTGCGCTCCGACCTTGACCTTTTTCAGGTCTTTGAGCCCCTTGAACCGCTTCTCGTCGAACCGGACCACCGCCACCTGGCCATCCATGATATAGGGCTTGGTGAAGGCGACCTCTTTTTCCCGCTCCGGGGTAATGGTCATGCCGTTCCAGATGCAGTCGAATTTCTTGGCGTTGAGGGAATGCATCGCCCCGTCCCAGGCGGTCGGCTGCCATTCGATCCTGACCCCCAGCCGTTTGCCCAGCTCCTCTGCCGCGTCGATGTCGAACCCGTTCAGCGTGCCGTCTTCCTTGCGAAAGCCCATGGGGGGGAAGGAATCATCCAGGCCGATCACCAGTTTCCCCGCGCTCTTCACCCGCTTGAACGACCCGTCTCCGGCAAAGGCGGCGGTGGCC
>JACRPV010000008.1:0-4241 GCA_016223015.1 Geobacter sp.
CAATACCGGCGACGTGCTCGTCAAGGCCAACCGGAAGTTCACCAAGGCTGCCATCAGGAAGATGGAAGAGCACGGCATCAAGTCCATACCTATCATGGAAGAAGAGGTCGTGGGCCGGTTCTCCTGCCATGACGTGGTCGATCCCGCTACTGGCGAGGTCCTGCTGGAGTGCAACGACGAGATCACCCTTGCCAAGCTGACCGAGATCCGGAGCCGGGAGATCGCAGCCCTCAAGGTGCTGTTCATCGACGGGCTCCATGTCACCTCTTCGTTTCGCGACACCATCCTGGTCGACAAGATCTCCTCGACCGATGATGCGCTGATCGAGATCTACCGGCGTCTGCGTCCCGGCGATCCGCCGACCATCAAGAGTGCCGTTGCCCTGTTCGGCAACCTGTTTTTCAACCCTGAGCGATACGATCTTTCCGCGGTCGGCCGGCTGAAGCTCAATCACAAGCTCGGCCTGAAGACGCCGCTGGATTGCCAGGTCCTGACCAAGGAAGACGTTCTTGAGGTGGTGCGCTACCTGATCGATCTGAAGAACGGCAAGGGGAGCATCGACGACATCGACCACCTGGGAAACCGCCGCGTGCGGGCAGTTGGCGAGCTTCTGGAGAACCAGTACCGCATCGGCCTGGTCCGTATGGAACGGGCCATCAAGGAGCGGATGAGCCTCCAGGAGGTCGAGAACCTCATGCCGCACGACCTGATCAACTCCAAGCCGGTTTCGGCAGTGGTCAAGGAGTTCTTCGGCTCATCCCAGCTTTCCCAGTTCATGGACCAGACCAACCCGCTTTCCGAGGTTACCCACAAGCGGCGTCTGTCGGCCCTCGGACCGGGGGGCCTCACTCGTGAGCGCGCCGGCTTCGAGGTGCGCGACGTCCATCCGACCCACTACGGCCGCGTCTGCCCGATCGAGACCCCGGAAGGACCGAACATCGGTCTGATCGCCTCGCTCTCCACCTATGCCCGGATCAACGAGCACGGCTTCGTGGAAACGCCCTACCGGATCGTCAAGGAAGGGAAGGTCACCAATGAGGTCCGTTTCTTCTCCGCCCTGGAGGAGGAAGGTCACGCCATTGCCCAGGCCAACGCCGAGATGGACAAGGAAGGGCGCTTCGAATCCGACTATGTCTCGGCCCGAAAGTCGGGCGAGTTCGTGCTGGTCGGACGCGACGAGATCGAGCTGATGGACGTGCCGCCGATGCAGCTCGTTTCCGTTGCTGCCTCGCTGATCCCGTTCCTGGAAAACGACGACGCCAACCGCGCCCTCATGGGTTCCAACATGCAGCGCCAGGCCGTGCCGCTCCTGCGAGCCGACTCGCCGCTGGTCGGTACCGGCATGGAGCGGGTGGTTGCCCGTGATTCCGGCGTGTCGGTCGTTGCCCGTCACAACGGCGTGGTGGAATCTGTCGATGCCTCCCGCATCGTCGTCAAGATCGACGAGGACGAGTTCGACGAGATGGGGACCGGCGTCGACATTTACAACCTGATCAAGTTCGCCCGTTCCAACCAGAACACCTGCATCAACCAGCGGCCGGTGGTGAAGATCGGCGACCATGTCAAGCGAGCCGACGTCATCGCCGACGGACCCTCCACTGACATGGGGGAGCTGGCACTCGGCCAGAACGTGGTCGTTGCCTTCATGCCGTGGGGCGGTTACAACTTCGAGGACTCCATCCTCATCTCGGAGAAGCTGGTCAAGGACGACCGCTACACCTCGATCCACATCGAGGAGTTCGAGTGCGTTGCCCGCGATACCAAGCTGGGGAAAGAGGAGATTACCGCCGACATCCCCAACCTCGGTGAGGAGACCCTGAAGGATCTGGACGAGTCCGGCATCATCAGGATCGGCGCCGAGGTGAAGCCGGGCGATATCCTGGTCGGCAAGATCACCCCGAAGGGGGAGACGCAGCTCTCTCCCGAAGAGAAGCTGCTGCGGGCCATTTTCGGCGAGAAGGCCGGCGATGTCCGTGACACCTCGCTTCGCGTCCCTCCCGGTGTGGAAGGGACGGTCATCGGCGCCAAAATCTTCTCCCGTAAGGGTTCCGACAAGGACGCCCGGACCGAGATCATCGAGAAGGCAGAAGAGGAAAAGCTCCGCAAGGACGAACAGGACGAGATCCGCATCATTCGCGATTCGGCTGTCGGCAAGCTGAAGCGGCTCCTGGTCGGCCGGACCTCTGCGGTGAAGATAGAAGGGAAAGAAGGAAAGGTCCTTCTGGCCAAGGACAAGAAGATCTCCGAGGAACTTCTGGTCACCATTCCGCTGGAGCGCTGGGACGAGATCTCGGTGAGCGACGGGGACGACGTGGAGGAAAAGGTCGCCCAGGTCCTCTCCAAGCTCTATCAGCAGATCGACTTCATCAAATACGTCTTCGATGACAAGATCCAGAAACTGAAGCGGGGGGATGACCTGCCGCCGGGCGTCATCAAGATGGTCAAGGTCTATATCGCCATCAAGCGCAAGCTGCAGGTCGGTGACAAGATGGCGGGCCGGCACGGGAACAAGGGTGTCGTCTCCCGGATCCTGCCGGAAGAGGACATGCCCTACATGGAGGACGGTCGTCCGGTGGAGATCGTGCTCAACCCGCTGGGCGTTCCCTCCCGTATGAACGTCGGCCAGATCCTGGAGACACATCTCGGCTGGGCCGCCAAGGGGATCGGCTGGCGCATCGAGGAGATGCTGGAGAAAAACACTCCGGAAGCCCAGTTGAAGAAAAACCTCAAGGAGATCTACAGCGAGAAGGAGATGTCCAAGTTCATCGACACGCTGGAAGAGGATGAGCTGCTCCGTGTGGCAACACGCCTGAAGCGCGGTGTGCCGATGGCCTCGTCGGTCTTTGAAGGGGCAACCGAGGAAAATATCCAGACCATGCTCAAAAAGGCCGGCTTCGACAGCTCGGGCCAGGTCACGCTCTACGACGGCAAGTCCGGCGATCCGTTCAAGCACAAGGTCACCGTCGGGGTCATGTACGTCCTGAAGCTTCATCACCTGGTCGACGACAAGATCCATGCCCGGTCCATCGGCCCCTACAGCCTGGTTACCCAGCAGCCGCTGGGTGGCAAGGCGCAGTTCGGTGGACAGCGTCTGGGTGAAATGGAAGTCTGGGCCATGGAGGCGTACGGCGCTGCCTATGCCCTGCAGGAATTCCTCACCGTCAAATCGGACGACGTTGCCGGACGGACCAGGATGTACGAGGCGATCGTCAAGGGTAAACACACCCTTGAGCCGGGTCTGCCCGAATCCTTCAACGTTCTGATCAAGGAACTCCAGTCGCTCTGTCTGGACGTGGAGCTGCTTGAGACCGAGGAAGAGTAACACCTTACAAACGTGCGGCAGGGAAGCGTTCCGCCGCCTGCAGGAATAACTCCTCATTTCAAGGAGGCACAACATTGGAAGATCTTTTCAATTTTTTCGATAAGCCCAAGGACCCGCTCCACTTTTCCGCCATCAGGATATCCATCTCCTCACCGGAAAAGATCCGCGAGCGCTCCTTTGGTGAAGTAAAGAAGCCTGAGACCATCAACTACCGTACCTTCAAGCCCGAACGCCGCGGGATCGTCTGCGAGAAGTGCGGCGTCGAGGTCATTCCCTCCAAGGTGCGCCGAGAACGTCTCGGGCATATCGATCTGGCCACTCCGGTTGCCCATATCTGGTTCCTCAAGTCGCTTCCGTCCAGGATCGGCAACCTGCTCGACATGACCCTGAAGGATCTGGAGCGGGTCCTCTATTTCGAGGCCTACGTCATCATCGATCCGGGCGCTACCTCCCTCTCTTTTGGCGAGGTGCTTACCGAGGACCAGTTCCAGAAGTCGGTTGAGGAGCTGGGCAACGGTTTCATCGCTGGCATGGGGGCTGCTGCCATCCGCGACTGCCTCAAGGCACTCGATCTGGAGGGGCTGGCAGATATGCTCAGGACCGAGATGCAGGAAGCCAACAGCGAGGCGAAGCGGAAGAAGGTTGCCAAACGGCTCAAGGTCGTGGAGGCCTTCAAGATTTCGGGCAACCGTCCGGAGTGGATGATCCTCGAATGTATCCCGGTTCTGCCGCCGGAACTCCGGCCGCTGGTCCCGCTTGATGGCGGCCGTTTTGCCACATCCGACCTGAACGACCTCTATCGCCGGGTCATCAACCGGAACAACCGTCTCAAGCGCCTCATGGAGTTGCAGGCTCCCGAGGTGATCATCCGCAACGAGAAGCGGATGCTGCAGGAAGCTGTTGATGCCCTGTTTGACAA
>JACRPV010000008.1:4280-8940 GCA_016223015.1 Geobacter sp.
CAAGCGGCCGCTCAAGTCGCTTTCCGACATGCTGAAAGGGAAGTCGGGCCGTCTCCGCCAGAACCTGCTCGGCAAGCGGGTCGACTATTCGGGCCGTTCGGTCATCGTCGTCGGTCCCGAACTGAAGCTCCACCAGTGCGGTCTCCCGAAAAAGATGGCCCTGGAGCTCTTCAAGCCGTTCATCTACAACAAACTCGAAGAACGCGGGTTTGTCACGACGATCAAAAGTGCCAAGAAGATGGTGGAAAAGGAACGTCCCGAGGTGTGGGACGTGCTGGAAGAGGTCATCAAGGAGCACCCGGTCCTTCTCAACCGTGCTCCGACCCTGCACCGTCTCGGTATCCAGGCCTTTGAGCCGGTACTGATAGAAGGGAAGGCAATCCAGCTCCATCCGCTGGTCTGTACGGCATTCAACGCCGACTTCGACGGTGACCAGATGGCCGTGCACCTGCCACTCTCCATCGAGAGCCAGGTCGAGGCGCGCGTTCTGATGATGTCCACCAACAACATCCTCTCCCCGGCCCATGGCAAGCCGATTATCGTTCCTTCGCAGGACATGGTTCTCGGTACGTACCATATGACCAGGGACCGCGAGTTCGAGCGGGTTCTTGACGAGAATGGCAAGCCGATGGCGGACAAGAAGACCGGCAACCAGCTCTGGCAGCGGGTGAAAGGGTTCGGCAAGATATTGGCGTCACCCGAAGAGGTCAGGATCGCCTTTGACGCCGGTGAGGTCGACCTCCAGGCCCCCATCGAAGTACGCATGAAAAACATCCGTGGCAGTGAAGATGCCCCTGAGCGGATCAAGACCACTGTCGGCCGTGTTCTCCTGCGCGAGATCCTTCCCGAAGCGGTTCCGTTCAGCGCTATCAACAAGACCATGTCCAAGAAGGAGCTCACCAACCTGGTCGACATCTGCTACCGACTGGCGGGCAACAAGGAAACCGTCATCCTGGCCGACCGGCTCAAGGAGATCGGTTTCCGGTATTCCACCCTGGCCGGTATCTCCATCTGCATCAACGACATGCAGATCCCCTTTGGGAAATATGCGATCATCGACCGTGCCACCGAAGAGGTAAAAGAGATCCAGAACCAGTACACCGAAGGTCTCATCACCGACGGCGAGCGCTACAACAAGGTCATCGACATCTGGGCCAAGGCTACCGAGGATATTGCCAAGGAGATGTTGGACAACATCTCCAAGGAGACGGTATTCTCCCCTGACGACGGTAAGGAACTCAAGGTTCCCTCCTTCAACGCCATTCACATGATGGCCGATTCCGGTGCCCGGGGTTCCGCCCAGCAGATCCGTCAGCTGGCCGGGATGAGGGGCCTGATGGCCAAGCCGTCCGGCGAGATCATCGAGACTCCGATTACGGCGAACTTCCGCGAAGGCCTCACGGTTCTCCAGTACTTCATCTCGACCCACGGTGCCCGTAAAGGTCTGGCCGATACGGCTCTCAAGACCGCCAACTCCGGTTATCTCACCCGTCGACTGGTCGACGTTGCGCAGGACGCCATCATCACCGAGACCGACTGCGGCACCATCGACGGCCTGATGGTTTCGGCGCTCACGGAAGGTGGCGAGATCATCGAGCATATCGGTGACCGCATCCTCGGCCGCGTGGCCCTGGAAGACATCCTCGATCCGGTGACCGGCGAGGTTCTGGTTGCTGCCGACACGGAAATCGACGAAACCCTCGTCAAGAAGATCGAGGACGCCGGACTCGAACGGGTCAAGATCCGCTCGGTTCTTACCTGCCAGAGCCGTCGCGGCATCTGTGCCATGTGCTACGGCCGTGACCTGGCACGCGGCCACCTGGTCAACATGGGCGAGGCTGTCGGCGTCATTGCGGCACAGTCCATCGGCGAGCCGGGAACACAGCTCACCATGCGTACCTTCCACATCGGTGGTGCCGCATCCCGTCGCGCAGAGCAGACCTCCCTTGAAGCGCGCAACGAGGGCCGCGTCAAATACATCAACATCAACTTTGTCACCAACTATGAGGGTGATGTCGCCAATTACATCGTCATGAACCGGAACGGCGAGCTGGCAATCGTGGATGAGACCGGTCGCGAACGCGAACGCTATGCCATCGTCTACGGTGCCAAGATCAAGGCCAAGCAGGATGAACTGGTCAAACCTGCCCAGACCCTGGCCGAGTGGGACCCCTACACCATGCCGATCCTCACTGAGGTCGGCGGCAAGGTCAAGTTCGGCGACATCGTCGAAGGGATCACCATGGAGGAGCAGGTGGACGAAGTCACCGGCCTCTCCCGCAAGGTCATCATCGAGTCGCGAGATCCTGACAAGCGTCCCCGCATCTCACTGAAGGACGAGTCGGGCAAGACGACGAAGATTGGCGAGAGCCTGATGGGCCGCTATTTCCTGCCCGTTGGGGCAAACATCTCCGTTCAGGACGAGTCAATCGTCAATGCCGGTGACGTCATCGCGAAGATCCCCCGCGAGACCACGAAGACAAAGGATATCACCGGTGGTCTGCCGCGTGTTGCCGAACTGTTCGAGGCTCGCAAGCCCAAGGACTATGCTGTCATCTCCGAGATTGACGGCGTCGTCTCCTTCGGCAAGGATGCCAAAGGGAAACGGAAGGTCATCGTCCGTCCCGAGATCGGCGAAGAGAAGGAATATCTCATCCCTAAAGGGAAGCATATCAGTGTTCACGAAGGGGACCATGTGAGGGCTGGCGAGGCTCTCATGGACGGGTCGTCCAACCCCCACGACATCCTGCGGGTGCTTGGCATCAAGGAACTCGCCCGGTACCTGGTCGACGAAGTCCAGGAGGTCTACCGGCTCCAGGGCGTCAAGATCAACGACAAGCATATTGAGACCATTGTCAGGCAGATGCTGCGCCGGGTAAGGATCAAGGATTCCGGCGATACGATCATGCTGGTGGACGATCAGCTCGAACGGTATGTCTTTGAGGACGAGAACGAGCGTGTTCTCACCAAGGGTGGCCGTCCGGCTACGGCCGAGCCGCTGCTCCTCGGTATTACAAAGGCCTCGTTGTCGACCGAATCGTTCATCTCGGCGGCATCGTTCCAGGAGACCACCAAGGTTCTGACTCAGGCGGCAATCGAAGGAAAGGTCGACAGCCTGCGCGGACTCAAGGAAAACGTCATCATGGGCCGCCTGATCCCTGCCGGCACAGGGTTGACCCGCTACCGCCACCTCAAGCTGCAGATGGAGGAGGCACACGGTCTGCCTGAAGTCCCGGTGGAACTGCTGCCTCCGGAGGAAGAGCCGATCATCGATGAAGATTTCGGTGACGACTTTGACGAATAGTCGCTGAAAATAGGTTGCGGCCTGCATATAAGAAAACCGGTGCATGCGAACCATGCGCCGGTTTTCTTATGGCGGACATCATCGCGCCCGAGTGGCAATGTATGCTCAGTGCGGCGGTATGGCAGCAATCGAATCTGCTTGAAGCCTGGCGTAAAATCGAGGGCTCTTCGACGAAATAAAAAAACTGCGATTTGTTGTTGACAACCGCACAAATATTGTTTATTAATATCCGTCTTTCAGGAGACCTCTGTAAGTGCGAGGCGCTAGTACAGCGCATGTGAATGGAGATGTCGGTACCCATTCCGACCCTACACCTATTCCATTCCCCTCCGGTTGAATTCTCGCGCTGGGCTTCTGGAGTATCCCGCTGTCACTCTTGGCGGCACTGCCCGAAAAGTTCGGGTGTGGGATTTCTTTTTGTCTTTTTATGTTGGTAGTATAAAAGCGTTGACACGGAAGATGTTTATTTGTTAGGTTTGCAATTCGCCTCTTGTGGGGTGGGTTGACAATTATTGTTGGGAGATTGGGTTAATTATGCCGACGATTAATCAGCTTATTCGAATTGGAAGGCAGAGCAAAAAGGACAAATCGACTGCTCCGGCGCTGAAGTGTTGTCCGCAGAAGCGTGGAGTTTGTACCAGGGTCTATACGACAACGCCCAAAAAGCCGAACTCCGCTCTGCGTAAGGTTGCCAGGGTGAGGCTTACCAATGGCATCGAGGTGACGTCGTATATTCCGGGTGTCGGGCACAACCTGCAGGAGCACTCCGTTGTTCTTATCAGGGGTGGCAGGGTGAAAGACCTTCCGGGTGTCCGTTATCATATCGTGCGTGGAACGCTTGATTCGGTCGGCGTGAAGGACCGGAAGAAGAGCCGCTCCAAGTACGGTGCGAAGCGTCCCAAGTAATCAGAAGCACAGAAAGATCTTTTTGAGAGGTAGCTATGCCCAGGAGAAGAGAAGTTGCCAAGCGGGTCATTTTGCCCGATCCAAAGTACAATGACCGGACGGTTGCCAAGTTCGTCAATATCATCATGCAGGATGGCAAGAAGAGTACTGCTGAGCGTGCGCTCTACGGTGCTCTTGATCTGGTTGCCAAGCGCGCCAACGAGGACGCACTGAAGGTACTGAAAAAGGCGCTCGATAACGTCAAGCCTACCCTTGAGGTCAAGTCGCGCCGGGTCGGTGGTTCGACCTATCAGGTTCCTGTCGAGGTGCGCGTGGATCGGAGAAACTCTCTGGCCATGCGTTGGTTGGCACGGTACGCCAATGCGCGTTCCGAGAAAACGGCCACCGACAAGCTGGCCGGTGAAATTCTCGATGCTTTTAATAACCGCGGAGCAGCTGTTAAGAAGCGTG
>JACRPV010000009.1 GCA_016223015.1 Geobacter sp.
GGAGGCGGTGCTCACCGGGTAGGTCCGCCTCGGCTCGGGCCGGACCCTGTACAACCGTATGGGGGACCTTTTTGCAGGAGTCTGTCTGCTGGCAACGGCCCTGGCGGGGATCGGCATTTACAGGAGATCGTCACGGGGGACCGGCTCGCTGCCGATACCGCCGGGCGATGAGGTATAGACAAGGAGACAACAAGCATGTTCAGAGATGAGATAGCACGACTGGAGAACCTGGCGGAACGGATCAACAAGCTTCGGGGGTCTCTTTGACGTAGAAACCAAGCGCGAAACGATCCAGGAGATGGAGTCGCGGATTGCCGCTCCCGGTTTCTGGGACAACCAGGAGGTTGCCCAGCAGCTGCTGAAGGAGCGTACCATGCTGGAGAAGGTCGTGGATGCATGGGACCGGTGCCGTCGCCAGGAAGAGGATATCCGGGTCCTGATCGAGCTGGGGCAGGAGGCCGAGGACGAGGCGACCCTGG
Organism: Geobacter sp.; assembly: GCA_016223015.1. Taxonomy (GTDB): domain Bacteria; phylum Desulfobacterota; class Desulfuromonadia; order Geobacterales; family DSM-12255; genus Geoanaerobacter. The sequence continues at coordinate 480 of JACRPV010000009.1, forward strand.
TCGAGGTGGGGGAGCTGAACAGCCGCCTGGAAAAGGAGGTCGAGCAGGCCGAATTCCAGCGCATGCTCTCCGGTCCCCACGACAAGAGCAACTGTTTCTTTTCCATCAATGCCGGGGCAGGCGGCACCGAGTCCCAGGACTGGGCCGAGATGCTGCTCCGGATGTATCTCCGCTACTGCGAGCGGAAGGGGTGGCGGACCGATATCACCGATTACCAGGCCGGTGACGAGGCCGGGGTGAAAGGGGTGACCTTTGCCGTATCCGGCGAATTCGCCTATGGCTACCTGAAGGCCGAGGCGGGCATCCACCGTCTGGTCCGGATCTCCCCCTTTGACAGCAATGCCCGGCGCCATACCTCCTTTGCCTCGGTCTTCGCCTTTCCCGAGATTGCCGACGACATCGATGTGAAGGTGGTCGAGTCAGACCTGCGGGTGGATACCTACCGCTCCAGCGGTGCCGGTGGCCAGCATGTCAACACCACCGATTCGGCGGTGCGGATCACCCATATCCCCAGCGGGATCGTGGTTGCCTGCCAGACCGAGCGGAGCCAGCACCTGAACAAGGCCACGGCGCTCAGGGTCCTGCGTGCCAAGCTGTATGAAAAGGAGGTGCAGGAGCGGGAGACCCAGGCTGCCGAGATATCGGGCGAGAAGAAGGAGATCGGCTGGGGGAGCCAGATCCGCTCCTATGTCCTCCATCCCTACAAGATGGTCAAGGATCTCCGTACCGGCGTGGAGACCGGCAACCCCGATGCGGTGCTGGACGGCGACCTGGAAGAGTTCATCGTCGCCTTCCTCATGGGGGTCCGCCGCAACGTGTCGCCCGACGACTGAAGGCAAAAAACCTCCGGATCGGCTGCATGCGGATGTCAATCCGTTGCTTAGTATGTGTATAAAGGTTGTTCATGACATGAAGCGTATCGTACCCATCATCTGGCTGCTCTGCTGCCTGCTCGTCTGCGCGGCACCCGGCTGTGCCACCCAGCACCGGCTGGCTGACGGCACCTCGCGGGGGATTACCCGGGTCGGCCATTCCATCCAGGTGGGGGCGTTCCGCGAGGTGAAGAATGCCGAGCGGCTCACGGCCCGTCTGCAGGAGAAAGGGATCGAGGCGTTCTATTTCCGCAAGGACGACGGTCTCTATGCGGTCCGCTTCGGTGATTTCCCCAGCCGCGAGGCTGCCCGGCAGGAGGCGCGGAAACTGGTGAAAGAGAGGCTACTGACCTCCTTCTTCATCGCCTCGCCACGCGAACAGGTGCTGAAGCAGGGGCAAAGAGCAGAGATCCACAAACCGAGCGCACCTGTTAGCGTAAAAAAACCGTCCGGCGATATGGGCGGGGTTGCGGCCCGGACTGCCGAGCGGTTCGTCGGCATCCCCTACCGCTGGGGGGGAGATACCGTGGTGGAGGGGATGGACTGCAGCGGTTTTGTCCGGGCGGTCTACAATCTCTGCGGGGTCAATATCCCGCGCACTTCGCGGGAGCAGTTCAGGGTCGGCGAGGGGGTTGGCAGGGCCGATCTGCAGGACGGGGACCTGGTTTTTTTCGGCTCGTCCGAGGAGAGCATCAACCATGTCGGCATCTATGTGGGTGCCGGCAAATTCGTCCATGCGCCGAGACGGGGTGAAGATATCAGGGTCTCCGCACTGGACGAGACGTATTTTGCCAAGCGCTTCATGGGCGGGCGGCGCTATTTTTAGCCAGGTTTTTTAGGCAGCATCGCCCGGATCGCCACATTTCGGGTATACTTTTTCAGCAACACGCATCGATCTCAACCGAGTCGCCAGGCGGCGGGACGCCGAATCCGGCGCCGCAGCGGTCAGGCGCGAGGTTCAGATGAAACGAGGACTACATGGCAATCATCAAACCCTTTAAAGCGGTCAGGCCGAAGCGGGAGTTGGCACACCGGGTCGCCGCACCCCCCTACGACGTCATGGACGCAGCCGAAGCCAGGCAGATGGCCGCAGGCGATCCGTACTCGTTCCTGCATATTTCCCGACCCGAGATCGATCTGCCGCACGACATGAACCTCTACAGCGAGCCGGTCTATCAGCAGGGGCGGGAGAATCTGGCAGCCTTTCTCCGCCAGGGCATCCTGGAGCAGGATTCTCAAGACTGTTACTATGTCTACCGCCAGCAGATGGGGAGCCTGACCCAGACCGGCCTGGTCGCCTGCTCCGCGGTGGACGACTACCAGGGGGGGATCATCAGGAAGCACGAACTGACCCGCGCCGACAAGGAAGAGGATCGGGTTCGCCATATCGACTTCCTTGATGCCAATGACGAGCCGGTCTTTTTCACCTACCGTTTCGATCCGGCCATTGCCCGGATCATAGCCCATGTCACCACTACGGTCCCCGAATACGATTTCACTGCCGATGACAATGTCCGCCACACCTTCTGGATTCTGCAGAATCCAGATGAGATCAAACGGCTGACCGAACTGTTTGCCGCAATTCCCGTCCTGTACGTGGCAGACGGCCACCACCGCAGTGCCGCTGCCAGCAGGGTGCGGGATATCAGGTCTTCTGCCAATCCGGCGCATACGGGAAGCGAGGAGTACAATTACTTTCTGACGGTCATCTTCCCTGACAGCGAGATGCATCTCATGCCGTACAACCGTGCGGTGCGCGATCTGAACCGCCTCAGCATCGCCGAGTTCATGGCCAGGGTGGCGGAGCGCTTCGAGATCACGCCGGTCTCCCGGCCGGTGGAGCCGCCCGAGCGCCATCAGTTCGGCATGTACCTTGCCGGCAAGTGGTATGAGCTGGCAGCGCGCGAAGACTCCTTTGATGCTGCCGAACCGGTGGCGCGGCTCGATGTCTCCATACTGCAGGACAACCTGCTCAATTCGGTTCTCGGCATCCGCAACCCCCGCACCGATCAGCGCCTCCATTTCGTGGGGGGGATTCGCGGCGTTGAAGAGCTGGAGCGGCTGGTGGAGAGCGGCGATTATGCCGTAGCGTTTTCGCTCCACCCTACCTCCATCGACGAACTGATGGAGCTGGCCGATGCCGACCGGATCATGCCCCCCAAGTCGACCTGGTTCGAGCCGAAGCTGCGGTCGGGGCTTTTCCTCCACCTGCTGGGCGATTGATCCTGAAGTATCCGCAGAGAACTACGGATCTGCCTTTATTATCTGCGTTTATCTGTGGTTAATGCTTTGTTTGGTTGATCTATCCGTGAGAATGAGAAAGGAGTCGTAAGGTGCGTGGTCTGGAGAAACTGATAGTCGCGCTGCTTCTGGCGGTGGCAATCGCCATCCCTGCATGCGTTCAGAAAGAGTCGAAGGTTGAGACGCAGCAGGCGGCAGAGGCGGAGCCGGGCATGACCAGGACCCCCAGCGGGCTGGCCTACAAGGAGCTGCGGCCGGGCAACGGCCCGCTTCCCGTGCGCGGCAAGATGGTGAAAGTCCATTATACCGGTTGGCTGGAGAACGGCACCAAGTTCGACAGCTCCGTGGACCGGGGTGAGCCGTTCACCTTCGCGGTCGGCGCCGGCGAAGTCATACCCGGATGGGATGAAGGCGTTCTCGCCATGAAAGTCGGCTCCAAGCGCCGGCTGGTCATCCCGCCCGAACTCGGCTACGGTGCTGCCGGAGCCGGTGGAGTGATCCCTCCCAATGCAACTCTCGTTTTCGATGTCGAACTGCTTGATGCCGCACAGTAGGCCGCTGCATGGCTGGGCATCGCCGGCTTCCGGCGTGGCCGGCTCCTGCAGGGCGCTGTTCCTGGCGCTGGCCCTGGTGGCCGTTGCTCTGCCGGCAATGGCCGGCAGCAGGTCGGTCACCTGGTATCTCGACGGCTCAAGGGTGGAACAGGATCTCCAGGTTACCGGAGGTTACATCGAGATGTCCCTGCCCGCGGCCGTGCAGGCAGGTTCCCTGCGGGTAAGGCCACGGGGGGGCGCGCGGATATCAAGGGTGCAGGTGGTGCCGGTCAAGCCCGACCATGCAGTGGAAAAGGAGCTCATAAGGCTTGCCGAGCAGCAGGAATCGCTGCAAGACCGTCTGCAGGCGCTGTCGGTGAAGGAGGAGATCTTCAAGTCGGCAGCCAAGACCCAGGGTGGAAAGGCGCCGCGACGGACCCGCACCAACCCCGAGCCGCTGACGGCCATTCGCGAAGGGACCGATTTTGCCATAAATCGCCTGGAGGAGGTCTACCGGGCCAAGCGGCGGATCGAGCGCGAATTGAAGGGGCTGGAGAAACGGCAGACGGCGCTGCGACAGAAGGGTAACGGTTCCGGCTCGATGGCCAGGATCTGGCTCGCCGGCAGGCAGGGACAGGTGCAGATCTCCTATCTCACGTTCGGCGAGGGCTGGCAGCCGCGCTACGATCTTCGTATCGGCGGGGCAGAGGCGGAGATTGCCAGCTGGGCGGATCTCCCGCGCCAGGAAAAGGGGGCTCGTGTCTTTGTGGTCCCTGTCCGCCTGGTCGAAGCATCCACAGCCATGGCACCGCTGGCCGTGGGCCAGGCGCCTCTGTCGGTCGGCAGGTTGCCGGTTCTGTCCCGCCAGCAGGAACCGGGTCTGCAGACCGTTCTGACCGTTGTCGTCAGGAACGAAACCGGGACGGTTCTTCCCGCCGGCACGGCGAGCGGTTTCTGGAACGGGGAATTCCTCGGCGTCGCACCGCTTTCCGGCGCAAAACCGGGCGAAAACCTGGAAGTGACCTTTGGCCGTTGATACCGGGCTTGACAAATGGATGAGCGGTATGGTCAAATCCGCTGATTCCACAGACATCCGAACTACGAGGTATTTCATGCTGCGTACATTTTTCTCCAGACTGAGCCGACTGGCCCTGCCGGTCGTTGCAGCCTCTCTCCTTGCCGCCTGTGGCGGCAGTTCGTCGACCTCTTCCACCACCTCGATCCTGCCGACCACCTTCTATGCCCACAATGCCGTGTTCGTCAACAACACGACCCTGTATACCTGGGGGAACAACGGTTCGGGCGAATTGGGGAGGACCACGGGGAGCTCCCTGGTGCCCGGTTTCGCCCTGAGGTTCGCCAACTATAGCGCCGGCAATGGCGTTTCGGTCGGGGCCAACCATACCCTGGCCTTCCAGAAGTACAGTACTGTCCGGGCCTTTGGTTACAACGGCTACGGTCAGCTGGGGAACGGCACTACCACCAACAGCACCACACCCGTAGCGGTCCGCAAGAAAGCAGACAGTGTCTCGCTGACGGGAGTTACTGCTGTCGCTGCAGGCGGCTACCACAGCCTGGCCCTGGACCGGAACGGCAACGTCTGGGGTTGGGGGAACAACACCCTGGGGCAATTGGGTCGCGGGGTGTTCACCAACATCAGCACGGTGATGGCTGATCGCGTCAAGATGGATGGAGGCGCTTCCGACATTGCCGGTGTGACGAAGATTGCTGCAGGTGGCAACTACAGCCTGGCACTGCTCAATAACGGCAGCGTTTATGCCTGGGGCTACAATGCCCTGGGTCAGCTCGGGATCGGCACCACGGAAAGCACCTACTACGCCGTACCGATCACGTCCCTGGCTGGCGTTGCGCAGATCGCTGCCGGTGGCGGCCATGCCCTGGCGCTGCTCAATGACGGCACGGTCTGGGCGTGGGGGTACAATTACTACGGCCAGGTGGGAGACGGCAGCACCATCAACCGCCTGACGCCGGTGCAGGTCGTTGACATAAACAACAGCCCGCTCACCGGGATCACCATGATCGCTGCCGGCCTGGATCATTCCCTGGCCTACAATGGAGCGACGGACACGCTCTACGTCTGGGGCTACAACGGTTTCGGCCAGCTCGGATTCGGCGATACGACAACACGTTACAAGGCCACGCCGATGACGGCCATCCTCACCCTCGGGTCGACCGACACGCCCTTTACCCGCCAGATGTTCGCTCTTGGCCACTACAGCCGGGTTCGCAAGAGTGACGGCTCCTGGTGGGCCTGGGGAGAAAACTCCAGCGGCCAGTTGGGGAACAACACGGCCACCAACAGCTCTACCCCGATACGGATAAACGGCCTGTAACCGGATCAACAGGTTGTTGAAAACCAGCCATCTCGCCGCCGTCCTCGAAAGCCGCCTTGTGCGGCGTAGCGCTGCCACGCCTCCGCGGGGCTTTCTGCGGGTGCGACGATCTGACTGTTTTTGAACAACCTGCTAACGCCTGACCCGTGAAACAACGAGAGGCGGCCCATGCTTGGGTCGCCTCTCGTTGTTTCTCCGGTCGAATGAATCCGGGCTCCGGAGTTATGTTTCTTCCAGGGTGAAGAAGAAGGTCGCCCCCTTGTCCGGGGCTCCTTCGGCCCAGATCCTGCCCCCGTGGCGGGCGATGATCCGCTGGACAGTGGCAAGACCGATACCGGTGCCGCCGAACTCCTCGTCCGTGTGCAGTCGGGAAAATGGCTTGAACAGCTCGCCTGCCTGGCTCATATCGAATCCTGCCCCGTTGTCCTGCACATAATAGACGGTAGACCCCCCCTCATCGCTACGGGACGCAACGGTGATCCGGGCCTCTTCGCGGTGTGCCGTGAATTTCCAGGCATTGCCCAGCAGGTTTTCCAGCGCCAGCCGCAACAACTGTTCGTCCCCCTGCACGGCCATCCCGTCCTCTATTTCCACAATAATCTGCCTGCCAAAGGATCGTGCCTTGAGGTCGGCGGCGATATGGGTGACTAGCAGCGTCAGATCGACACTGCCGTGGCCGATCTCCTTTTCCGTTATCCTCCCCAGCTTCAGCAGCGCGTCGATGATGGAGGACATCTCGGCAGCGCTCTCCACAATATGCTGCAGCGATGTCTTGACCGCAGGCGGCAGGGAATCGCCCTGTTCGAGCAGGATCAACTGGCTGTAGCCGCCAATGGCGGAAAGGGGAGTCCGCAGGTCGTGGCTGACCGAAGAGCTGAACAGCCGCAGGTCGGCGTTGACTGTCGCGAGCTGGGCGGTCCGCTCCTGCACCCGCTGCTCGAGTTCCGCGTTGAGTTCCTCCAGCTCTGTCCGTGACCGCTGCAGGGTGTCGGTCATGGTGTTGAATGACGCTGCTAGGCGGCCCAGTTCGGTGGAGGGGGGGAGATTGATGCGGTGCCCCAGGTCTCCTGCGGTAATGGCCGATGTTCCCTCTTCGAGGGTGGCGAAGGTCCTGAAGATCCCCCGCAGGGAGGCAATGAGGGTGCCGATGACCAGCAGGGCGCCGGCAAAGACGAGTCCGATCCCCTGCCAGCCGGCGAGAGAACTCAAGCGCTGGATATCATGGGTACCGATCTCCAGCGACGTGTGGATGTTGGGGATGAGCCCCTCTTTCATGAGCTTGTCGATAACGACATCGGCCTGGGCAGCAGCCTTGTCGATATTTCCCACCTGTCGGCTCAGCATGGCTTGCTGGCAGAGCACCGTGAACTGTCGGTACTGCCGCTCCAGTGTCAGGGCCTCGGAAAGGAGGCGGGTGCCGCTGGCGTCGCCGAGGTCTACGAGTGTCCGCGCAGCGCGTCTGAATTCGATGAGCGATGCCTGGGTCTCGTTGCCGGACCAGCCAAAGGGGCGCAGGGTGGAGACTGGCGAACTCAAGTCGTCCATCAGCTCTCTGGCCTGTTTGTTGATGCCGGCATTGATCCGGCTGACCGCAATCACCGAATTGACAGTTGCCTGGGTCCGTTCCAGGATACGCAGCGCCTGGTCGCCGAACCAGGGGAGCCTTCCCAGCGTCATGACCAGGTAGTGGAATTCCGTCTGCACCTCGGAAACTCCGTCTTCCAGTGCGTCGTCGATGCCGCTGAGGAGCGCTCCTTCGTTGACCTTCAGCGAACTCTCCGATAGAAGCAGGCGGGCCTCTTTGTGCTTCCCCTGGAGATTGAGGTCGATGACCTCCTGGGCGAGATCCTGCCATTGCGCATGGATTTCCCGCAGCTCGGTCAGTTCCTTGAGATCGTCTTCTTCACCCGGTACATTCAGCTCGCGCTGGAGGGTAATGGCTGCCTCCCAGCGGCTGAATCCCTGTTCGACGATGGCGGCGGTTTTTTTGAAATCGGACTGGGAGCTCTCTGCATGGGGGCCTGCGCTGTCGATGACCTCTTTCATCTGGCGGGTCATCCCGGCACGGGTTGCGGCAATCCCTTCAAGGTACATGATAGCCGGCGACAACCTGCGTAACTGGTAGTTGACGCGCAGGGAACTCCAGCCGAGATAGCCGACGGTGATCAACATGACGGCGATGACGAGGAAAAGCGCTATGAGGAGGTTTGTTTTGATACGCATGGGGCCAGATGTTATATCAACTATGGAGTGATCTGTGTCTACGAGTCTGCGGCGAGGATCGGGTCATATTTTCGCAAGCACCGGCTCAGCAGTTTTTTCAGACGACGACACTGCAAGATCCGCCCGGAAAGCCGTATCGGCATACCTTCTGCTGCAGAGGGGCATCAGCACGTATCAGACAGTTTCCAGTCGTTTACAGGGGGAAACATCAGAAATTCATATATGGAAGATAGCCTCGTGCTCAAAAAAAGGCTAGCATTTTTTCTTAAAATAGTTCATTAAAGTGGCATTCAGGTTGAATCTGTGGGCGCTGATGTTTTTTAATGAGTTTGGTCGACCCTGTTCCGGTCCGGGCCGATCATGATATGTTTTTCCGGCTTAACCGCGGGGGGGAGCGATGAACATCAAGCCGATCCTTCTGGTAGAAGACCAGCCCGATGATCAGTTTTTGACGCTGAGAACACTGAGGAAGCTGAAAATTACCAATGTAATGGTCGCCAATGAAGGCGAAGAGGCACTCCGCTTTCTACAGGGCGATAAAAAGCAGAGAGAGGAGCCGCCGGTATTGCTGCCGTCGCTGATCCTACTCGACCTGCGGATGCCGAAGGTCGATGGATTCGAATTCCTGGAGGCGCTCAGGTCTGATGAGCGGATCAAGGAGATTCCGGTCATTGTCCTTACCTCCTCTCCCCAGGAAAAAGACCAGACCCGCTGCATGCAGCTGGGGGTCAAGGCGTACCTGAACAAACCTCTCGATGTCTATGCCTTTGACCGGGCCATGCAACAGATCGGGACGGCATAACGCCCATTCCCAGCCGCATTTCATGACCCGGCGTTCGCATGTACGGCGTTCGTGGTCGGCACATGGTTGATTACTGGTTGCAAAGACCGGCTGTCGCGTTACGCGGTAGCCGGTCTTTTTTTGGTTGCAGCCGCAGTCAACTTTTCATGAAAAAAGAAAATATGGAAACCTTACTTGACTCCCGGGCAAAACCGCGGCGTAATTGAGGCAGGCACGTGGCAAACGCCCGCCCGCTTTGATTCTACCGTTCCAAGGAGGAGCCCATGCCCTACACACTGATCCCCGCTATCGAACAGAGGATTTCCACGCTTTTGGAGGTTGCCAGACGCGTGGAGAGAGAGATTGCCTCGGACAAGGCCAAGGCGAAACCGAAGATGACGGTGACCATCTCCCGCGAGTTCGGTTGTGAGGCCTATCCCATGGCCGAACAGTTGAAAAAGCTGCTGGATGCCAAGACCGGCGAGACCTGGGCGCTCATGGACAAGGCTCTCCTGGAGGAGGTGTCGAAGAACCAGAATGTTGCGGAGAGTATCCTGCAGAACCTGGGAGAAAAAGGTTTTGTGGACGACATGATTGCGACGCTCTCCCCCAGGTGGAAGAGCGAGAAGGATCACTACCGTCGACTCTGCCAGTACATCATCTCCCTTGCCAATGTGGGCAATGTCATCATTGTGGGGCGCGGCGGCGCCATCGTGACCCAGTCCATGGAAAACTGCTACCATTTCAGGATGGTGGCACCCCATGACTTCAAGATCCGTTCGATCTCCAAGAGGCTCTCCATTCCGCACAAAGAGGCGGAGGAACTCATCCAGAGAAGGCAGCAGCAACGCGATACATTCATCAACAACTTTTTGAACTGCGACGCAAGCGATCCCAACCATTACCATCTGGTATTCAACAACGCAAAGAGCACCACGGACAAGATCGCGGAAACTATTCTCTGTTACCTGTTCTGAGCGAATGGGGGAGATGCTGCGGGTAGGGGGGCAGGGTGGGCGTCGGACGGCCGTAAGGAGCCGTCTACCCTGTCCGCTGCAGGGTGCTGAAATGTATCCTGGTGTCGCTCTGCTGCCGTGCCGTCTGCAGGGATTCCGTGGCTGCAGAGATCACCTCGTCTATGTGCGGAGCTCCCTGGAAGGTGACGACCCCGATGGAGAGGGAGATGGTTTCTGCAACGTTCTCCAGCAACACTTGCCTTTCCTCGAGAGACTTCTGGAGTCGTGAAATGATCGTCGGCATATTCTGGCTGGCGGTTTCCGGAAAAAGGATGAGGAATTCGTCTTCGGTGAAGCGTCCGATGGAGTCGTAGGAGCGGATTGCGTTCCTGATGCACTGCAGGTATTCGCAGAGTGCGTGTTCAGCCAGGACATCACCTGCGTTGCTGCACAACGACGCGAAATTTTCCACTTTGAGTACGGCAATGCTTGCGGAACCGTTTTTGCGCCGCGTACGATTCAGCTCTGCCCGGATATGGGCAAGGATCGTGTCGCGGTTCCATGTTCGCGTGGGAATGTCGTGGGAGATCTGCGCTGTGAGAGCCTGTTGCGCATCCAGGAGCCGCTGCTGCAGTTCCACGATCCTTTTCCCTGCCTCGACCCGGACCTGCAGGTCCTGGGGGATGAACGGCTTGATGATGTAGTCGTCTGCTCCTGCCCTGAGTCCGGCAACGATATCGGTCAGTGACGATTTCTGGGTCAGGATGATGATGTAGGTATAATCCTCTGCGGTGAGCTGATTCTGGCGAAGTCGCCTGCAGATCTCGATCCCGTCGGGATCGGGCATGATCCAATCGAGTACTGCCAGCCGCGGTGCGTCTTCCCCCTGCATGACCTCCCAGGCGGAGTTGCCGTCAACGGCGCATACTACTTCATAGTTCCAGTTTGCGAGCGATCGTTCCAGCAAGTGTAACGAAACAGGATCATCGTCTGCTATTAAGATCTTCATAGCCCCCTCTATGCGGCTCAACCCTGGTCGGCCCCTGCGAAATTATTTCCAGTATACCCGTTTGCATCTGGAAATCCAGCATTCGTACTCTCAACGTGGCGATCCGTGGCCTTGTCCCCATCTAGGGGGCTGAGATTGCCTCTCCCTCAGCGCGACCGATCACGATCGCCCAGCTATCCGGCACAATGCCTAAAATGTAAGCACCTTGCTGAAGATTACGCCTGGAATCGTCTCTTGTGCTTTTCGGTCTATAACCCATTTTATTGATAACCATCTGATAATTTTGTCGTAATTTTTTTGTGGCATGGAGTGGCACGCTCTATGCTTTTGAGCGATAAATCGTTGATCGTACAATGAAGTGCGATTCGATTCCGGCTACAAGGCAAAGGCGCCTCCACACTATCCGTGGGAGCGCCTTTTTTATTCAATGCACAATGAAAAGGAGGAGAGAGAATCGGGTCACCAGAAGGTCAAGTTACAAAGTCGGTAACATTGGTGCAAATGCACCTAATACATTACAAAGGAGTATAGAGCATGAAAAAATGTATCGTTCTGATGGCTGCTTTATTGACGGCAACGGTTGCTTCAACGGCATCTGCCGAAGACAAGGTGACTGGTGCTGCCTATGTGGTAACCTACAGCAAATACCTGTTCAGAGGCCTGGATTCAAGCGCCAACCAGTATGTGGTTCAGGGAGGGATGGATCTCAGTTACAAGAATATCACGTTGAGCTACTGGACAAACGTTCAGACTCGCGGTGCAGGTGCATATAAGAGAAGCGACAATACCGAAACCGATATTACCCTGAACTATGCATTTTCGCCCGTCGAACTCGTTTCGATGAATGTCGGCAACACCTTTTACACCTTTGATGTTCCGGGTGTGAACGATACGAACGAACTGTATCTCAAGACAACGCTCAACTCCCTCCTTGCCCCGACGCTTGCGATATACTGGTATTGGGACGAGTCGACAAAGAATGGCCTGTTCTACACCCTCTCCGTCGGCCACACCATCCAGGCGATGAAGAATCTCGGAGTCAACCTCGGAGCCCTGGTGAGCTACAATATGGAAAACCCCTCGGCAAGCGCTGCATACAACAATCTGCACAACTACGAGTTGAGCGTCAGCGCAGATTACTCCCTCACTGACCAGATCAAGATATCTCCTTCGTACCTCTACTCCAATGCGTTCAACTCCGTTGCCAGAAATGCCGGTGTGAACGATGAGAGCGTCATCGGAATAAAGGCCGCATTCGTATTCTAGCAACGCATTCAGTAGCAAGACGCAACGTCTCCTTCATGTTATGGGGGGTGCATCCCCCCACATTTTTCCTGGAGACAACAACAGACCGTGCCATGTTGCACACAGATGGGAGGCAGGTATGAAACTGATTGAGGCGATAATCAAGCCGTTCAAACTCGATGAAGTCAAGGATGCACTGAATGAAATCGGTATCGAAGGGATCACGGTCTGTGAAGTCAAGGGATTCGGTCGGCAGAAGGGGCATACCGAACTGTACCGTGGTGCGGAATACGTTGTCGATTTCATACCGAAGGTCAAGCTGGAGATTGCGGTGGCTGACGAACTGGTGAGCAAGGTGGTTGAGACCATCCAGAATACCGCCAAGACGGGCCGCATTGGCGATGGCAAGATATTCATCCTGGCGCTGGAAGAGGCTGTGCGGATCAGGACCGGCGAAAAAGGTACTGACGCGATTTAACCACGAGAAACTTTTACCACGTTTGGAGGTTCACAATGAAAGCAAAACTAACGATTCTCTGGCTTGTCCTGGCCATGGTCCTGATGCTGGCACCTGCCGCGCTTCTCGCCGAAGAAGCCAAGGCCCCGGCTGTCCCGACCCAGGCTGCAGTCTCTTCTGCACAGAAAGTTGATGCACCTGCCGCGGCGGTCACTCCGGCGGCACCTGCCGAAGCACCCAAGCCGAAGAATGTCGATCCGGTGCTCAACACCGGCGACACTGCCTGGATGCTCGTTTCGAGCGCGCTCGTTCTCTTCATGATCCCCGGTCTGGCGTTCTTTTACGGCGGTATGGTCCGCTCCAAGAACGTCCTTTCGACCATGATGCACTCGTTCGTTGCCATGGGCATTGTCGGGGTTCAGTGGGCAATCGTCGGCTATTCCCTCGCGTTCGGGCCCGATGCAGGCGGCGGGCTCGTCGGCGACTTTTCCAAGGTAATGCTGAACGGACTCATCAGTTTCAAGGATGGCGCCCCGGTGTATGCGCTCTTCCAGAACGTGACCACCGAGCCCGGATCGATCCCCGAATACGTTTTTGCCATGTACCAGGCGATGTTCGCCATGATCACCGTGGCCCTCATTTCGGGTGCCATGGCTGAGCGGGTCAAGTTTTCTGCGTACTGCGTGTTCGTGCTGCTCTGGACCACATTGGTCTATGATCCGCTCGCCCACTGGGTCTGGATGGTTGACGGCTGGCTTTTCAAAAAAGGTGCGCTGGACTTTGCAGGTGGAACCGTCGTTCACCTCTCCTCCGGTATCTCCGCCCTTGCGTTCCTCTTCTTCCTGGGCAAGCGTCACGGCTTCCCCACGGACAGAATGGCACCCCATAGCCTGCCGCTGACCATGCTCGGCGTCGGCATGCTCTGGTTCGGCTGGTTCGGATTCAACGCCGGTTCCGCCATTGTCGGGGTAAATTGCTCTGATGCCGCAGGTGGACTTGCCGGACTCGCTTTTGCCACTACCACCATCGCCCCGGCAGCCGGCGGGCTCACCTGGATGATCGCCGAATGGATCCACGCCGGCAAGCCGTCGGCCCTCGGCTTCGGTTCAGGCGTCGTTGCCGGCCTGGTCGGCATCACACCGGCAGCCGGATTCGTGCAGCCGGGTTCCGCCATCATCATCGGCGTCGGCGCCGGCCTGGTCTGCTACCTTGGCGTGCTGATGAAGGCAAAACTCAAGTACGACGACTCCCTCGATGCCTTTGGCGTTCATGGTATCGGCGGCACCTTCGGCGCCCTGATCACGGGTGTTCTCGCAACCGTAGGGGCAACCGGGCTCATGTCTGGTAACATGCAGCAGTTCATTACCCAGGTCATCGCCGTAGTGGCTGCAGGCGCCTATGCCTTCACCGTGACTCTGGTCATCGCCTTCATCCTCGACAAGACCATCGGCCTGCGCGTGGAAAAGGAAGACGAGATCATGGGTCTCGACAATACCCAGCATTCGGAAAGTGCGTACAACTGATCGCTATATCATCAGTGATGCTGTCCAGGGGGCCGCTGCAAAGCGGCCCTTTTTTTATGCAACACGCCAGGGGCGCTGCCTAAATAATATGCATAATCGCCGGCGGCCGGGAGGCACGCCTCCGTAAATCAGTGTGATTCCTGACTTGTGCATGCTGGCACGCCTTGTGCCTCTGTACAAGTGACTCTCCCTATCTGGAGATGGGGTAACGAGAGGCGAGGGCCTGGCAACATGGATAGGTTAGAGCGTGGACAGGACATGGTAGGCAATCTGGCGCTGAGTGACCGCTTCCTGGAGCAGCTTGCCTATAACGAGAAGATGGCCGAGCTGGGGCGACTGGCTGCAGGGGTCATTCATGAACTCAATACGCCGCTTTCGGTCATTGCCGCAGCTGCCCAGCTGATATTGCGCGAGGACGGGCTGTCGGAGAGCGTTGTCGAGCTTGTGGAGCGGATTGGCGGCGAGGCCCAGCGGCTGTCCCAGATGAGCCGTGGCATCCTCTCCTTTTCCCGGCAGGATGGCGGGGGGGGAGACGAGGCAGATCTCAATCTCGTTCTGAGCGATGTGGTGCAGATGCTTGCCTACGAGATCCAGAAGCGCTCGGTGACGGTCCACGAACATTTCGACCATGATTTCCCGTTGCTGCGCATCGATGCCGGGCGTCTCAAGCAGGTCTTCATCAACCTGATCATGAATGCCCTGCAGGCGATGAACAGCGGCGGCTCCCTCACCCTGCGGACGCTCCAGTCAGATGCGGGGAGCTGCGAAGTGCATATTGCCGATACCGGTTACGGCATTGCCGACAGCGACATCGACCAGATCTTCGAACCCTTCTTCACCACCAAGGGGGCAGGGGAGGGGACCGGGCTCGGGCTGTTCGTCACCCGGCAGATCATCGCTGCCGAGGGTGGCGAGATCACGGTCGAAAGCCGGGTCGGGCAGGGCACCAGTTTCATCATCCGTTTTCCCCTGAGGCTTTCCTGACAGGCTGAAAGGCCCGCGGGCGGCCCATCCTCTTCTTGTCCCGTTAACTCCGACCGTGTATATTCAATGCGCGGTCAGCCTTTCGGCAACCGCTTCCCATTCATGGCAGGCGGTTTTTCTGTCTGCGCTGCCGGAATGCAAACCAACAGACTCAGGACAGGGGGAATCATGCAGCGATATCTGGCAGTGGCGGTCGATGCGGCACGGGCTGCAGGGCGGTTGCAGCGGGAGAGGCTCGGCAGTGCCATGACAGTGGCGTTCAAGGGGGAGATCAACCTGGTCACCGAGGTGGACAGGGAGAGCGAGGAGCTGATCGTTGGCATGCTGCGGGCAGCGTTTCCCGATACGGACATCGTTGCCGAGGAGAACGACTACGGAGCACGGCGGACGAACCTGGCCTGGATCATCGACCCCCTGGACGGCACCACCAATTTTGCCCATGGCTTCCCCTGGTTTGCCGTCTCCATTGCTCTGGAGGTAGACAGTGAGATCAGGGTAGGCGTGGTCTATCACCCCTGTCTCGACGAGCTGTTTACGGCCGTTCGCGGTGAGGGGGCCTTTCTCAACGGAAGGCGGCTTGCCGTTTCAGA
>JACRPV010000149.1 GCA_016223015.1 Geobacter sp.
CAGATAACAACTGTAGGGGCAAACGTTACCACTTACAATAATACACTCCTGACCGCAGATACGAAATACTACTACAGGGTGAAGGCATACAATACAGCCAATGGGGACTCACAGTACAGCAACGAAGATTATGCAGTGACAACGGTGGTCACCTATACATCAGCAGCATGGACTTACACATACAACGGGGGCGATAATGGTGATGATTATGTGACCTCCATAACGGCAGGCCCTGACAACGGACCCGTGGCAACGGGGTACAGTTATTCAACAGCCGGGCAATTCGATTATTACACGGTAAAAATAAACCGGAGTACAGGTGGCGTTACATGGGGGGCCAGATATAACGGCGACCAGGATGATATGGATGTGGCAAGGACCATAGCGGCGGACAGCAATAATGATATCCTGGTGTCCGGATATTCCTACCTTTATGGAGGAGGGGCCGGAAACACCAATGATATCTACAGCATCAGGTATCCTTCTACAGGCTCGCCTGAGGACTGGGCAGACCAGTACAACGGCCCTGGGGGAGATGACGACAGATCGAGCGTGGTGGATGTAACAAGCGACGGCAATGACGACTATGTGGTGGTCGGTTACGGGAAAAACGCAAGCTGGAATGACGATATATATGTCATAAAGTATCTCAATAACGGGACTCGCTCCTGGGCTGCAACGCCGTATGACGGAGGCAGTAACGATTATCCTTCCGCAGTGGCCTTTGACTCCTCGGGAAATATATTTTTGACTGGATATACAAAAGTCGGTCTGTACTATAACTATTTCACCAGAAAGTATAACGGCAGCACAGGCGCGGTCATCTGGACGGATGTCTTTAACGGGGCAGGCACGGGCGATGACTTTAGCCGTTCGCTTGCAGTAGATTCATCAGGCAATGTTTACGTTACAGGCTCCTCGGTAACTGCATCCGGCAACGAAGACTTCTATACCATTAAGTACAATGGGGCAACCGGTGCAAGGACATGGGAGCGCAGTTATAACGGAGCGGCAAACGGGGTCGATGAGGCGATAAGTGTGAAAGTGGATCCTGTCAACGGCCAGGCTGTTGTTGCAGGCACGGCGCTTACCTCATCGGGCAACAATGATTTTCACGTCATCAGGTACGACACGGACGGGAATGTGTTATGGCAAAGGACGGTAGACAGGCCCTCAAGCAATGACTTTGTGGCAGCGGCGGCAATGGACCGTTCAGGCAATATCCATATAGCGGGCTATACAGATGGCGGCAGCAACACGGATGTCCTTTCAGTATGGTATAACGCGGAAGGCGTTTTCAGCGGGGGAATGACCTATAACGGAGCGGCAAACGGCAACGATGAGGCGTCTTCGATTACGGTCAACAACATGGGGGAGGCGTTTATAGGAGGGCATACAATCAATGCAAGCGGCAATTCCGATTATATAGTGCTTAAAGTGAGCGGTTATCAATTACAGCCGCCTGTGCCGCTTAACGCAGCGCCTTCATACACGACAGTTGACCTTACATGGTCCGACAACTCATCAGTTGAAGACGGATATTATGTTGAGAGAAGGGTCGGGGCATGTGATTCAGCGGACCCATGGGCGCTGATAAACACGGCAGCCGCAAATGCCGTTTCATATTCCGATATGCTTCTTAATACAGGGAGCCAGTACTGTTACAGGGTGCAGGCCTTCAGGAACAACGGGGAGTCATCAGTGTGGACAGAGAAGGTCACAACTACGCTTTCCCCTTCAGCGCCGGGCGGGCTTTCTGCAACAGCGGCAAACACCACACAGATCAATCTTTCATGGACCGACAACACCAGCGCAGAGGACGGCTTCAGG
The DNA here is from genome assembly GCA_016223015.1 of Geobacter sp. Lineage (GTDB taxonomy): Bacteria > Desulfobacterota > Desulfuromonadia > Geobacterales > DSM-12255 > Geoanaerobacter. Next base: position 1,831 of record JACRPV010000149.1, read on the forward strand.
ATAGAGAGGTGCAGCGGGGCAGGGTGCGGCAATTTTACAGAACTGACCACGGTCGCCGCAAACACCATTACTTATCAGGACACCTCGGTATGCAATGCAACTGCTTACAGTTATCGTGTCGTTGCATACAAGACTGGACAATGGGAAAGCGCATACAGCAGTACGTCCTCAGCAACAACGGGGACACCGTCAGCGCCTGGGAGCTTTGCGGCAAACAGGAGTTCAGAAGTGCAGATCAACCTTTCATGGACGGACACAACGTCGGATGAGACGGGCTTTAAAGTTGACAGATGCACTGGTGCGGGGTGCAGTGACTTTGCGGAGCTGACCTCTGTTGCTGCAGGCACAACGACATACAACAACGCAGGACTAACATCAGGAATGACTTATACATACAGAGTGAGGGCATACAAGACAGCGACATGCGCATGGGAAACGACGAGCGGGACAGCTGCGCACGACACAGATCAATCTGTCATGGGTGGACAACACTGCAAGCGAGACAGGCTTTAAGATCGAAAGATGCACAGGAACTGGATGCAGCGACTTTGCTGAGATAACGACAGTCACGGTAAACACAATAACATATCAGGACACAACAGTGTGTAGTTCTACAACATACCAGTACCGTGTAAGGGCGTACAAGACGAGTGAATGGGATTCAGGCTACAGCGGCACAATATCAAGGGCAACAGGGACGCCATCAGCCCCCGGCAGCCTTGCGACTTCCGGGGCAACGGAGGTGAAGCTGACACTGACATGGACAGATACCACAACGGATGAGACGGGTTTTAAAATTGAACGCTGTACAGGTGCGGGATGCAGTGACTTTGCAGAGATAACAACAGTGAGCGCAGGCATAATTACATACAACAATACGGGGCTTACTCCTTCGACGACATACAACTATCGTGTCATGGCGTATAAGACGGCAACATGCAGTTGGAATACGGCTTACAGCGGCACTGCGTCAGGTACCACAACCACGGTGCCGCCTCCAAGCGGACTGACCGCTACGCCTGTAAATACGACCCAGGTCAATCTTGGATGGACAGACAACACGGGGTCCGAGACAGGGTTTAAAGTCGAGAAATGCACGGGGGCGGGCTGCAGTGACTTTGCGGAACTTACAAAGCTTTCACGCAATGTCACCTCTTATTCCGACACAACCGTGTGCAACACGACGGATTACAGATACCGTGTGAAGGCGATCAACGAAGGACTTTCAAACGGAGGAGGCGGATGCTGGACAAGGCGTGTGTCTCTGACGATAACGAACTTCCAGGCTGATTTCCAGACAAAGGTGACTGTTGCATACGATGCGGACATGCAGACCGACTTTGACGATCTCAGGTTTTATGACTCTACCTCATTCTCCGAGCTGCCTCACTGGATAGAGAGCAAGACGGACGGGTCCTCTGCAACAGTATGGGTCAAGACGGGGGCGATCAATACAATTTACATGTATTACGGCAATCCAAGT
>JACRPV010000150.1 GCA_016223015.1 Geobacter sp.
CCGCTCAATGGAGCCCAGAATAACCCGGTGCACCATGACAGGCCGCTTCCGCTCGCCGTTTGCGTCGACATAGGTCAGGTCAAACCGCTCAGGCAGCGTAAAATCGCACTGGATTGTAGCACACTGCCACCTTCTGTCAAGACAATCGCGCAACTTGATATCGATCTTGGGACCGTAGAACGCGCCATCTCCCTCATTGATTTCAAAGGGGCGGCCACTGTCCTTCAACGCGCCGAGCAGGGCATTTGTGGCCCGCTCCCAGTCCTCGTCTGAACCGATCGATTTCTCCGGCCTCGTGGAGAGCTCCATCTCGTACTCGAAACCGAAGATCCCCATCACGTCATTGACAAAAGAGATGACCCCCTTTATCTCCGCATCGAGCTGATCAGGGGTGCAGAGGAGGTGCGCATCGTCCTGGGTAAAGCAGCGGACACGCAACAGACCGTGCAGTACGCCGGCCCTCTCGTGGCGATGAACCGTGCCGAGTTCGAAGTAACGAAGAGGCAGATCGCGATAACTCCGCAGCTGCGATTTGTAGATCATCATATGCGCAAGGCAGTTCATCGGCTTGATGCCGAACCCCTGCTCGTCGACCTCGGTGAAATACATGTTTTCGCGATAATTTTCGTAGTGGCCGGAGCGCTGCCAGAGTTCGGTCTTGAGGATCTGCGGACCGACTACGATATCGTAACCCCGCTTCAGATGCTCCTTCCGCTCGAAGTCTTCCAGAATGGTGCGAAGCATGGCACCCTTCGGGTGCCAGATGGCAAATCCGGCGCCCACTTCGTCGGAAAACGAAAAGAGGTCCAGCTCCCTGCCGAGTTTGCGATGGTCGCGACGCTTTGCCTCTTCGATACGGGCAAGATAGGCATCGAGCTCCTTCTTGTCTGCAAAGGCGGTCCCATAGACCCGTTGCAGCATCCTGTTCTTCGCGTCGCCACGCCGGTATGCCCCTGCGAGGGACGTAATCTTGAATGCCCGGCAGAACGAGGTGGACGGGACATGCGGGCCGCGGCAGAGATCGACGAAGTCACCCTGCCGGTACAGAGAGACCGTCTCGGCGTCTAGCGCGGAGATGATCTCCACCTTGTACCCTTCCCCCATGTCGGA
>JACRPV010000134.1 GCA_016223015.1 Geobacter sp.
CCTTGAGCTTCATTGGGACTCCTTCTGACTTATTGTGACTCGCAACCCAATAATATCAGATGGTTACCTTTGAAGCTCGACTTTTATGCGGTTAAATTAACTTTATTCGGTTTCCTGCATACACTTTTGCAAGAGGCTCAGATGGCAACAGATTCCGGGCAATATACCTTCCGAGGCAACTTATGGAATCAAAGTTTTCAGGAAGGAGGTCGGCGTCCGGGACCCTGAAACCGTATGTTTCCTCTATCCATGCCACTACCTCCAGAATTCCGGTTGAATCGATAATGCCATTTTCCAGAAACGAGTCTTCGTCTCCTAATGTGCTGTCATCTGCCCCGAAAAGAAAGTTGGAGACAATGAACTCTCTTGCCAAAGATGAATATTCTGCCATCCGATACCTCGCTAGCGGGTTGAAAACCCGACAATGAATTTCTCGAACAGAATCTGCGTCGAAAGAATGCCGACAAAAGCCATGTTCTCCCTGAAACCTTGCCGCTGGCTGCGAATACATTTTTGCAGCAACTGCTGCACGGCTTGGGGGCGAAAAATGCCTGCTGCGGCTATTGCTCCATCTGACAGATACCGATCAATGCACTCTTTCCCTGCTTTACCCGAAAAGCTGGTAATATCCGGAGCCATGTACGGTTGTTTTTTTCTGCGAATGATCGCAGGAGGCAGCAGTCCGGCCATAGCTTTTTTGAGAATATATTTTTCACAGAGCCCTTTCATGCGGAGCACTGGTGGTATCTTTCCGGCAAACTCCACCAGGCGATGGTCAAGAAACGGAAACCGCCCCTCAACAGAGTGAGCCATGGCCATCCTGTCCCCCTGCGAGGAGAGGAGGTAGTTCGCGAGCAGGGTCTTAGCTTCCAGATACTGGGCAGCAGAAAAAAAATCAAGACCGGCAAGTTTATCAGCGTATACCGATGCCATACTATCGACAGGATTGACAAGGTTAAAGTTCGCAAATTCTTTGCGGAAAAAGTTGTGCGTCCAGGACGTGGTCTTCCATCTCGGCCGATGTGCATAGAACGGATCAGCCGGGGAAGCTCCCACATCGAAAAACCTGACTGCGTAAGATGCTGATTCGGTTGGTGAAAATGCAAGATATGGGTATAGTCTCTTGAGAAGCTGAGGCCTGCTGACGGAAGCAAGATCACGGTGAATGAATGCCCGGATTTTGGCTTCTTTGAAAATGTCGTAGCCGCCCAGGATTTCATCCGCCCCCTCGCCCGTTAGTACAACTTTGAATCCGCTGTCACGCACCAGGCGGGACAGGAGGAAAAGGGGCGCAGGGGCAGTACGCAAAATTGCCGTTTCAGCATGCCATATCACTTCAGGAAATACCGAGGCAATCGTGTCAGATTCGCATCGCACAGCAGCATGATCCGTATTCAGAAAGGAAACCACCTCCTCTTGCTGGAGACTTTCATCATACGTTGCATCGGAAAAGGTAACCGAGAAGGTCTTCAAGCGGTTTGCTGCGTGCCCTCTGACCAGAGCGGTTATCGAGGAAGAGTCCAATCCTCCGCTCAGATAAGCACCGACAGGGACGTCGGCACGAAGTTGGAGCCGTATCGAATCGATCAGAAGTTCTCTCATCTCCTCTATATACTCTGGCTCAGATCTTACGTTGCGTCGTTCACACGGGGCAAGAGGTATATCCCAATACTCGTTCTCCCTGATACCATTACGGTCTACCCATGCAAAATGCCCCGGTAACAGTTGTCTGATGTTTTTGAAAATCGTCCGCTTACCTGCAGGCATCCAGAAAGTGAAGTTTTCTCCGAGGACGTCCGGTTCTATTTCACGCAGAATGGAACTGTCGGCCGCAAAAATGGCTTTGATCTCGGACCCGAAATAACACCTTCCCGCGTGGATCAGGAAATAAAGCGGGCGAATGCCCATTCTGTCCCTCGCGAGGAACAGTCTCCTTTTCTTTTCGTCCCACAGAGCCATGGCAAACTGACCGTTCAGATCATAGAGGCATTTTTCTCCCTTTTCCTCAAAGAGATGGATGATCACCTCTGTATCGGAATGAGTACTGAAGCGGTGACCGCGTTTTTCCAGATCACGACGGAGTTCCAGATAATTGAATATTTCGCCGTTAAACACCACCCAAAGTGTTCTGTCTTCATTTGAAATCGGCTGCGCACCGCCACCAATATCAATGATGCTCAGACGAGTATGCGCCAGTCCGATATCTGGCTTCAGGTAAATCCCCATGCCATCGGGGCCTCTATGGTGCAACATTGCGATCATCTTTTCGAGAGAACGTCTCTCGATCGGATGCTCGTCAAAAATATTGACAATCCCTGCAATGCCGCACACTTTAGAACCTCATACCCTTTAGTGATGCCCGAACCGTCAACTCATCCATTCCTTATGCCAGAGAGAAAACATCAAAAGATTCCAAAGCATTTCACCGTTGTCCGATTTCCTCTCCTGGTGCTCCTGCCAGAGCCTTCTGACGGAAGATATATCCAGAAATTGCCGAATCGGTTGATAATTGAGAAGTGACTCTTCGGCAAACATTTTGAGTTCCAACCTGAACCAGCTTTCAAGGGGTACGGTAAAACCGTGCTTTGCTCGATTGAGTATGGAAGCGGGCAGCAGCCGGCTGAAGGCATTGCGCAAGATGATCTTCTTGTCTCCACCCTTGATTTTCCAGTTGCTGGGGAGGGATGCGGCAAATTCGATAATCCGGTAGTCGAGAAAAGGGGCACGAACCTCAAGAGAGTTTGCCATGCTCATCCTGTCGACCTTTACGAGAATATCGCCTGGAAGGTAGGTTTTCAGGTCCGTGTAGAGCATGCACGAAACATGATCCGCACCTTTCATCTTCTCCCAGTACCGGAGTGTATGAAGTGCCGGATCGTAGCTACTGCAAGAACGTCTAATGCTTTCCGAAAGCAAGTCGTTAATTTCAGATTGACCTTTGCAGCTGTTGGTTCTGAAAAATGCCCGCCCCGGCTCCATCATGGCGCTGGAGGTCAGGGATCTTGCCTTCCTGCCCAGGGTATTGTGGCTTATCCCCTCGACTCCGGAATGGATCAAACTCAGTATTGAACGCGGTACCAACTGCCGTACCAGATTTTCCTTGAGTTCAACGGCATACTTGCCATATCCCCCAAAGCTCTCGTCTCCGCCGTCACCAGCTATGGCAACGGTCACAGCCTTCCGGGCAAGGCGCGATACATGATAGGTCGGGACTGCCGACGAATCGGCAAATGGCTCATCGAAAAATTTCGGTAGCATGGACACGGTGTCAATCAGATTTTCCGTGACGAAATATTCCTGGTGGTTCGTATTGAACAGCGTAGCTATTTCCCGCGCATAGAGAGATTCGTCATGTCGTTTGTCCTGGAAGCCAATGGTGCAGGTGCGGACCGGTTTTTCAGATACCCGGGCCATCAGCGCCACTATGGCACTGGAGTCGACTCCACCGCTCAAAAAGGCCCCTAATGGAACATCTGCAAGCATTCTTGATGATGTTGCATCCTGCAAGAGCCCGATCAACTCATCTTCAGCCTCACTTATGGAGCGTCTGGAAGACGCGGAAAAACCGACGTCCCAGTATTCGGCCACATGGGGTTCTCCTCCGGCCGCAAGAACCATGTAATGGGCCGGAGGAAGCTTGAACAGGTTTCGATAGATCGTCTTCGGATCAGGGATGTAATGATAGGAGAGATAATCCAATATGGCAGTCGGCTCGATTTCCTGTGAAATCCCAGGAAGCTGCAAGATGGATTTTATCTCGGAAGCAAAGGCCAGCCTGTCTCCTCCCACATGGTAGTAATACAGCGGCTTCTTGCCGATACGATCTCGGGCAAGGAAAAGAGTTCTGTCAACCTTGTCCCAGATTGCAAAGGCAAACATGCCGTTGAGCCGCTTCAGACATTCCGTGCCGTGTTTCCGATACAGGGCGAGAATCACCTCCGTGTCGGTTTTCGTCCTGAATACGACCCCATCATGCTCCAGTTCAGCCCGCAGAGTCAGGAAGTTGTATATCTCCCCATTGAATACGATGACCAGCTGCTCATCATCAGAGAACATCGGCTGGTTCCCTTGCGGCGAAAGGTCGATAATGCTGAGCCGCCTATGTGCAAGCCCAACATGGTCATCGAGATACTCGCCGCCAGCATCCGGGCCGCGGTGTATGATGACTTCGCCCATACGGCGGAGCAGAGTTCCCTCGGCGTCAGGTGCAACATTTCTAAAAAAACCGGCTATGCCGCACATTGAGGCGCTCCTGTTCGCCGTCCACTAGAGAATACGCTTGCTCCCCGAGCGAAAAGATAGATATTGAGCAGAAAATGAAGCTGCAGAAGAGAACGCGCAGAAACATGTGGTGACAGTTTTTTAAAGCATGTGGCAAAAAGAATCATCTGCCAAACGAGCAGGGAGGCTAACATAAGAAGTGGGAAGAATGATGTACCAGACAGTGGGCTCAGCAGCACACAGAGACAAATCATGCAATGAAAAGTCGGTGCAACAAGACTGGGGAGTTCTGCAACTGTCACCCCATGCTGCATCAATCCGGCAAAATTGCTTTTCCCACGCCAGAGCTCCTTGCGGAAAAAATGGGCTACAGTGGCTGCCTCTCCATGATGTATAGCAACAATGGAACTATCAGTGACAATTATGCCAAACTGTCTCAGTCGCATGGACAAATCATAGTCTTCACAGGTAATCAGGGACTCGTCAAAACCTCCGGAAGCGGCAAACGCTTCTCGACGGACAAACATGTTCATTGACTCCAACCAGTCGGTTTCTCCATGGTCCATCTTTTTTTTACGCACGACAAACCAAGCTTTCTGCACCCATGTAGCATCGTGCGGGACAATCGGCGGAGAGCCAAAGCAAGCGATATCTTGGCTGTTGAGATATGATGAAGCAGTTACAAACCAGGATTCAGCAACCGTACAGTCGGCATCGAGAAAGACAAGAATGTCCCCTGACGCACAACCTGCACCGAAATTTCGCAACCCAGAAATGGTCAGTTCAGGCTTGATGTAAACAACGGCCCCTTTACCTCTGGCGATTTCCACTGTTCTGTCCATTGAGCCGTTATCAACCAGAATGACTTCATACTGGCTTCTCACCCACGCAACGCTGTTGATCGAATCCAGGCAGCGACCAATATTGGTTTCTTCGTTTTTTGCAGGAATGATGATGGAAAATTGCATGGTCAACTCATGGGATATTGCGAACTATATGGGGGCCAACAAAGCGGGTCAAGCCTAGCGGCAATTTCTGCCAGACCTTTATCGCCAGTCCGAATTTCGGATTTTTCGGGTTCAGCTCCGGCAGATTTTCACCTTCGGGCAACAGATACTGCCAGTAGAGCTGAACAGGTTCAGCCCCCCAATGTTTCTTGAAATTGAAGGTACCTTCATCGGGAGTCGAGCGGCCGAAGTCGAATTTCGTAAAACCCTTCTCTATGGCAAATTTGATCGCCTCCCAGTAGAGCATGTTGTTGGGACATAGGTTCTTGAAATCTGCTATGGAAGATGCCCAGGGGATCTCCATGGTATCGCCGAACCAGGTGGCAATGCCGGCAGCTATGATCCGCCCTTCATGTCTGACTGCGATTATCTTCGATGAGTCGGGCAATTCATTCAGAACATTGCAAAAGAAACCTCTGGCGTAAACGGGAGTTCCCAGATCGCGCATGTTGCGCGCAAACACATTGTAAAACCCGTCCAATAGTTCCAGATGGCCTATTTCCGAGAGCAAACCGGATTTCTCCGGCTTTCTGATCTGGTTGCGCAGCTTTGCATTGAAGGCTCGCCATTGCTGTTCTGCACTTGTCGCAAGGCGCAGAATCATGGTCACCTTGTGCTGCCTGGTCTGCATACCTGAGACCCCCTCCCCAATATGCCGCAACTCGACATGCGAAGAACCCAGTGATGTGCGGAGTCTTTCAGCTTCAGCTAGCAGCAATCCTGCGATATCCATTGAACCGCAGAGAATCCCGCCATAATTTACGAAAGGAAGGGATACCAGGAAATTACCAAACAGAGAGCTTTTCATATGGATGAGGGGGAGCACCCCATGCCAGCGACCTGAATCGTCGATTGCTGCCAGGTAATGAGCAGCATGGCCGAAACTTTTTTCGACAATCTGCTTCCACCGATACTGGTGGTAAGCCGTGCAACCTTTCTGTGTTACTACAAAGGCGTCCCATGCATGATAATCCCTGTCGGAAACGGTGCACACCCTCATGACGACACCATATTTTCGAGAACCTCGTGCATAGTGGTAAACTTCCCGGTTCCGATGATCTTCCTCAGTTTTGCTTCGGTAGAGTGCAGATTGAGGTAATGCCTGAAGGTCGATTTGAAGCCTGACTTGATCCTCGGTTGATCAGGGTCGATCTCCCACGGATGAAAATAAAGGACTGCAGGCTGCTTCTCCTTTTTGTTTATCGAATCAATGCCCCATTGTAGAAAACAGGCCGGAAAGAGGCGCAGATAACCGCCACCGGCTATGGGGAGACGATACTCTTTGTTCCAGAATCGTAGAGGATAGGTTGTCAGGGGAAACTCCATAATCGAGCCAGATTCACACGTAATGAGATGGGGAAAGCGTGGTGCATCAGGTAATCCGTAGGTATCGTGATAGACGTGAAAAATACTGGAGTCATATGAGAACCCCTCCTCCACGAGAATATCGAGCGCCCAGATTGATTTGCCGGTAATGGAATAGCTCGGGGCTCGATAGCCACTGACCTTGGTACCGGCAATATCTTCGAGAACTGATTTGGCTCTGCGAATATCTTCCCTGAAACGATCAGGACCAATTGTGTAAATCAGTTCGTGACCGTATCCATGACAGGCAATTTCATGACCACGCAGCAGTATTTCCTTGATGAGCAAGCCATCGCGTTCGGCGACCCATCCCAGAACGAAGAATGTCGACCTGACGCTGAATTCATCGAGCATATCCAGGATTCGACGAGTATTGTCTGCAACCCGAAGAGGGAAATTCCCCCAGTCTTCACGCTTTACGTGGCGGGAGAATGCATTGACCTGGAAAAAATATTCCACATCTATAGTCAGTGCATTGAGCATGGGTCAAAAACTCTTGGAAGGATAATCGGCCACGGTTCTCTGGCTGAACTTCTCGCCGAGAAGACCCAGGGAGAGATTTGTCCGGTCAAGTATCTCGTATCTGCCAGATGCGCCGACTGAAGCCTTTTTCCTATCGATTACGCCGGTTTCGGTGATTTCGTACTCGGAGTATCCACTCGAAAGCTCAAGGCTCCCCCGTTCAAAGTTGCGGGACAGTCTGCCTGAATAGAGCGTCTCTTTTATCGATGATTGAAGCGGGTCTTCGGTATATTGCACCCGTGTTTCCAAAGTAAGAGTCACCATCGGGAACTCATGCGTCAGCCCGGCATTCCAGAAGAGGTTGCTCACGTTAATGCCATTGTCGAACATCTGCCAGGTGTTCCCCGCCTGACCGAACAGGAACGATTTATCGGCATATTCATAGCGAAAGCCGCCATAGGCGTTGTGACGCTGATAATTCTGAGTGGATGTCCCGGTATCTGAAAACTGATACCCCCAGGTAAATGAAAAACGGGGCAGCACTTCATGACTGGCATCGACAAAGGCATAATGTTCCCGCTTGTCGATGCCCGAGGATTCACGATACCAGGTGTTGGTGTATCGGTAACCGGTTTTGATGGTCGAATTGTTCCCTACTCTCCAGACCAGATAGGGAGAAACCGTCCCCACATTCTGGTCGCTCTGGTTGTTAAAAAGGCTTTCCGTTGTCGTATCCCGTGCAACATCCAGCGAGACTCGCTTATAGGTATCGGAAGCCTGCAGGAAAAAAAGATTCTCAACAATCGTAAGAGTCGAGGAAGCTTCCAGATTATGCGTGAATTCGTCACCTTTCGTTCCCTTTGCATAATGGCGGTAATCGAAATTGTAGGACGAGGTGAGATCAAGGCGCGGAGCAAGGTAGCGAAGAGAAAATCCGGGCATGGCCCTGGTTATGAACTCTTCACGAGCAGATGTACCGGACTCGTCAACATTGTCAGTATACTCTTCACTGATCGCAATCCGCGGTTTCAATTCATAATCGGCAGCAAGAGATTCACCTGGCAAGAGGTGCAAAAGCAGAAGCGTACCGAATAAAACCTGCTGCACTATCGTCGTTCTGAATAGAGCTGAGTTCTTCATTAGCTGCCGACCTTTCGGACCAACCCCGACTTACCATTCCTGATGCCCTCAGGATCATCATCCCTGAGCCCCTTTACCCGGTCTATCTTGGAACTCAGTGTGGTTATGGCGGAATCTGTCTCCTTGACGTGGAACATGAATGCATTCTGTAATTCGGTAATCTTCTGACCGAATTCTTTGACAATCGACTCTGAAAGGTGCCGTGCCTCCCGCTCCATGCCGTCCAGTCGCGATGTTACCCGCTGCAATGCTTGAGCAATCTCTAAAGTGTATGAATTTTCTTTTCCATCCGGTTTTCTTTGCAGTGCATCTTCAGGTGAATCGCTTCCCCAGAAATGCCGGTCGAAATCAAGATCACCAACTACATCACGCACCATTTCCACATCGACCTGGCGGGATTCCTCCGCAAATGCGGAAATCAATAGGAAATCACAGATGATGTTCACCAGGCGTGGCACTCCCTTGCTGTTTGCATAGATCAAATCCAAAGCAACGTCGGCGAATGTCACGGCTTCCCTGTTGCCTGCTACCTGAAGGCGGTGACGAATGTAGTGCTCCATCTCTTGCCGGGTAAGCGGCTGCAAATGGCAGTTAATGCTTATGCGCTGTCGGAGTTGGCGCAAGGATGGAGACCCCATGGTCCTGCGCAGTTCGGGCTGTCCGACAAGTATGATCTGCAAAAGCTTGGAGTTGTCACTCTCCAGGTTGGATAACATGCGAATCTCTTCCAGGAGCCTGGACGTTAAATTCTGAGCCTCATCAATAATGAGCACAGGAAAGTTGCCGACTGCGTACTGTTCCACGAGGAAGTCGTTGAGATCGCGGAGCATGGCGGTCTTGTCCTTGCCAACAACAGGAATGCCGAAATCGTCATTGATTAGCGCGATAAGCTGTTCCGAATTGACCCTGGTATTGAACACCTTGGATATGACCACCTGCTCGTGATGCTTCTTGAGCATATCGCGGATGATGGTCGTCTTGCCGGAACCGACCTCGCCTGTCAGCAGGATGAATCCCACCCGCTCACGTATGCCGTAATCAAGATAGGTAAGGGCACGTTTATGCGACTTGCTGAGATAAAGGAAATCCGGGTTAGGGACTAGATCGAACGGCTTTACAGAAAAGCCAAAGAAGGATTCATACATGAGGAAATGCTCCAGGGTGAAAACCCGGCGGATTTGTGCTACTGAGGCTGTTCCCGTTGGTAATAGCGATTATAGTAATGGCCATACCTGTCGTCGGAAATGCTGATCTCGGCTTCATTGTACACCAATCCGAGCTTGCGGGCTCCATCAAGAGCGGAAATCCCTTCGGCAATGCTGGCCTGCGACGCCATCCGTTCCTTGACCACAAAGATGACACCATCAACCAGCTTGCTCAATGTCCTGGTCTCGGCAAACGGCAGGATCGGAGGCGTATCGATGATGACATATCGATCTCGATAGCGGTGCTTGATATCTTGGATGAACTGGGCGAAGCGCTGGGACGTGAAGAGTTCAACCGGGTTATGGGTAACCTTGCCGGCCGGCAGGACAACGAGCCTGCCAATACCGGTATGTATGAGGGCAGTCCCCATGTCAGCCCGCTCTTCCAGGATATCGGCGAGTCCGGCCACAGGATTGAGGTCCAGGTAGCGATGGATCGAAGGTTTGCGCAGATCAGCATCGACAAGGAGGACGGTGTGATCCATCTCCTGGGCAAGGCTCAAAGCGAGGTTCAAGGCTGTTATGCTCTTTCCCTCACCGGCAATGGCACTGGTCACCATGATGACATTGGCAAACCCATCCTGCCGCTCCATTCCAACCAGCAGAGACTTAAGCTTTTTGTACTCTTCGGAGATTGGCGAACTAGCGTCATAGGCGGAAACAAGAAACGGATTGTTCACAGAAGATGTGCGGGGCTCGTAAGGATACTCCGTGTCAGACACAATCGACAACGAGCGGTTTTGAACCGTATTTTTCGCCGGTACAGCATCCGGACTTTGCTGTCTCAGCTGTGAAGCTTTTTCTAGGGCTTTTTCTATCCTGCTCATGGTTCCTCACATCATTTCAGAATAACTGTGCCACGAAATTGATCACTTTATCGACATAGGCCAAACCCAGCAGTTCCATGACAAGAAAACTCAAGATAAAACAAAAGTATCCGCCGGAAGTCGCATAAATGATCCTGTCAATCCGCTTCCTTTTTGCTTCTGCCGCAACTTCAGGGATCCTCGGTATTACTGCAAGAACCGGCAGGCCAAAGGACTTCAGCATGTCGACAGACTTAACCGTGTTACTCAACTGGTCAAGCCCAAACAGCAAACCGAAACCGCCGGCAATACCGGCAGCGATCCCCAAGAGCAGTATCTTCACACGATCAGGACTTACAGGATTTACAGGCAGAACTGCCGGGTCAACAATGCGGAAAGTCGTTGTCTTGTCCTGAACCTCCATCTGCTTGGAAACTTCAGACTGGCCCTGCCGGGAAAGGAGTTGATCATACAGCTCTTTCTGCTTGCGTTTGTCAACCTCTCTTTTTTCGAGATCCGCCTTGGCCATGGGTATTTTGCGCAATAAGGCCTGATTCGTACCGATATACCGCCTGAGACTCTGCTCAGTCAGCTTCAATGCGCTGAGTTCGGCTTCGATTTTGGCCACTTCCTGAGGATCAGTTTGTGAAGTCCCAGAGGCTGGACGTTTTTTGATCTGCATCTGAAGCGACTCTATCTCACCCTTGATCCGTATCAGTTCAGGATAGTTGTCATTGAACTGGTTCCTCAGTTCGTCTTGACGCTTCTGGAGCAACAGCAACTGGACCTGCAGAGGATCGGATTCACGCCTAGTGACCGGTTTCAACCCCTCGAGGTGTCGCCTGCGCAACTGGATGTCCTGCAGCTTCTGCTCGGCGCTATTGATCTCCTGAAACAGTTTTGCCTCATCAATATTGACGACTCCACCCTGCTGCGCTTTAAAGCGATTCAACTCCTCGTCAGCCGAGTCCAGCTTCTTCTGAACGGTTTCGATCTGTTCGGACAGAAACTGTATTGCCCCATAGGACTCTTCCCGTTTGGATGAAACATTTTGTTCTATGTATGTCCTGACTAGGGTATTGACAAAATCTCTTGCAATCCTCGGGTCGGGATCTTTGTAACTTATCATAAACAGATTATTATCCTTCACTTTGACTGAAATATTCCTGTTCACCCTGGCAAGGACATTTTCAAGCTCTGCATCGCTTCCCTTTTTCACCATATCAAGTTCATTGATTACCTTAGCGAGGATGGTCCTGCTGGTCAGGGCATAGGTAAGGACCTTGATGGTTTGTTCCATTGAAGGGGTAACGGCGATCCCTTTCACCAGTTCGCTTATTACGTTTTTTTCAATAAATACGGTGCTTTTTGCCTCATAGATCTTTTGCAGCGAATAACTTAGGATTATCGAAGCAGTCATTATCGCAAGCGCCGTCGCAATGAAGAGACGTTTTCTACGCAGCAGCAGATCGAGATATATCCTGTAATCAAACTCTTTCTTATCCATGGACTCTCTCAGTACTAGAAGATGCTTTCTTTAACTATGATGTAATCACCCGGCTTGAGTTTCACATTTTGTGAGAAATCACCATGTTTGGTGATTTCCTTAGCCTTGACCTCAATTGTTTCTTCTTTGTCTGGCGATTTTCGACGAATGATGGTGTCATTCTGACTGGCAAACTTGGTAAAACCACCAGCCTCGAGTATTGCCTCCATAATCGTCATCCCCTCACGATATTCTATGGATTTGGGCATGGTTACCGCACCAAGAACATAGACATTCTTGTCGAGGAGTAGCGGCATGAAAAGAGCGTCTCCTGATTCAACTTCCACATCTTCATCAACCTTACCGTCCACAAAAAGGCTCTGAAAGTTCTCTTTAACCTTCTTGCCATGTCGCATCAGATATGACCTTCTGAGATCTGCAGTTTTCACATCTCCCAACGAGCAGAGTAACTGCAGAAGCGAAGACTTCCTTGTCAGATCATAGACACCTGACTTTATTCCACCCCCGAAAATGTAAACCTTACTGTTGGTAATATCCCGTACTGTTACTGTCACTATCGGGTTTTTTACCAGATCCTTGAGTTTTTCGGTTAATGCTACCTGAAGGTTAGCCGGGGTATACCCACTTGCGGCGACATCTCCGAGACCTGGAACGGTTATCTTGCCATCCGGGCGCACCTTCACCGAAAACGAAAGCTCTTTGATACCCCAGACGGCAATCTCCAGACCGTCGCCTTCACCAATGACATAGTCAGCCCCCCACGCATGAACCGCCTGTCCTACCAGAAACAGCACCAAGAAAAGTATCCGCTTCATTCTTCACCAATCCCTTTCAGCGCCCGCCGCGACGGAACAATACCACCTTGATGGTTTCGAGTATAATCAATATATCAAACGGCAGGGAAATGTTTTTTATGTAGTAGAGATCATACCGAAGTTTTTCTATAGCGTCTTCCACAGATGCTCCATAAGGATAACTGACCTGTGCCCATCCGGTTACGCCAGGCTTCACATAATGCCGTTCCGAATAATAGGGAATAACTTCCTTGAGTTTGCCGACAAATTCTGGTCGCTCCGGCCGGGGGCCGACAAGGCTCATGTCTCCGCGAATAACATTGAGCAACTGTGGAATTTCGTCAATTCTGCTTTTTCTCAAAAACTCCCCAAAGCGGGTTACACGCGGATCATTTTCAACAGCCCACACGGCACCGCTCTTTTTTTCGGCGTCCTGACGCATGCTGCGGAACTTGAGTAGGGTGAACGGACGCTCCCCCTCACCTACTCTTACTTGTCTAAAAAAAATCGGCCCGGGAGAGTCAAACCTGATACATAAAGCGATCACAGGAAAAAATGGCAAGGTAAAAAGCAACCCTATCAGGGAGCAAAATATATCGACCATACGCTTTAATGCCCGTAATGCAAAGGTAACCTGAAACCCATGGGAAAAAATAAACCAGCTGGGGGTAATATTCTCCAAAAGCAGCTTGCCAGTCATCTGTTCATAGAACGAAGGTGCATCAACAACTTCTATGCCGGAAAGTTTGCAGCTCAACATATCCTGGAGAGGGAACATCCCCCGTCGTTCCGATAGTGAAACGACAATTTTGTGGGCACCAACATTCTTAATAGCTTCGAACAAACCGTTCTCAGAGTTAATAATCCGGTGATAGGGCACCATTACAGGTTCAGCAGAACAGTTGACATATCCGGCCAGCAGACAGTTCAGCTTCTTATTTTCAATGAGATTGCCGATCTGACGTGCCAAGGGCCCCGTGCCAAGCACAAGCACCCTACTGGACATCCAGGGAAGGCCATACATTATACGGTAGAAGGAGTGCCCGATGAACTGAAGCAATCCGAACATGAGAAGTGCAATTGCCAACACTCCTCGACCATAGGGAGCAAACTCGGCGAGGTAGAATATGGCTGTCAAGATGAAAAATGACACGACCAGCGAAACAAGGATACGAATGGCAAGCTCTTTTCTGCTGCTCTCTGAAAAAAGCGCATAGAGCTCGACAAGAAACGACGAAGAGATTTGTGCTGCAACAAACATGAAGATTCCCAACAGTTGCAAACGGGAAAAATCACGCAGTTGCGGGGCAGACCCGAATCTGATGAAGTATGCCGCAAACAAAGCAGCAAGTGCTGCCAGGGTGTCCCCAGCTATCAGAAAGGCAGCGCGTTTGACCACTTAATACTTTACCTTTTCCCTGGCTGGGATAGCTGACTCCGCAGTTTCAATGCGAGAGCCGACTCCGGAAATGCTCCACGCTGCAAAGCCTTGTTAACAACTTCCAATGACTTTACCTTCTCACCTTTCCCCTGAAGAGCCAGTGCATAATGATACTGGACCGTAGGATTGTTAGGCAGCATGGCCGCCGCTTTCTCCAAGACCTTTACAGCATCGGCATACTTTTCGTTCTTGAGAAGGGCATATCCCAGTGTATCGAGGACACCGGAATTGCCCGGTTCAGCCCGGAACGCGGATATTGCCAATCGCAGCGCCTCTTCCTTGTTACCATAACCATCCGCAAGAAGATACGCCAGATTGTTCAGCGCAGGGACATAGTTTGGCGACTTGGCCAGGGCATCACGATACTTGCTCACGGCCTCTTTTTTCTTTCCGGTCTGTTCGTAGAGCGATCCCAACGAAAAATGGGCCGGCGCATAGTCGGCATTTTCCCGAATCGCCTCTGTAAAAATTGCAACTGCTGCAGAATAGTCCTTCCTGCTTGCCTGCAGATTTCCCAACTGTACCTTGGCCTGCAGGTTGCGGGGTTCGACGCGAATCCCCTTTTTAACCTCATCCACAGCCCGGTTCAGATCGTTCTGCTTTTCATAAATGGAAGCGAGGATCATGTAGCCGGCAGCAGCATTGGGTTTGAGAGTGATAATCCTCTGCGTTTCGGTAACGGCTTTCTGTATTTCGTTCATAGCCAGATATGTTTGTATTCTGAGCGCGATCCCTGCTCCTTGATTGACCTGTTCCATGTCGTCAAACACATTGAGCGCGTCCTTGAATTTCTTTTCCGATGCCAGCAACTTCCCTTTCGCCTCTAGGGCCGCAAGATTTTTGCTGTTAGCCTTCAAGGCTTCGTCAAGAACCTTGAGAGACTTGCCAGTCTCCTTCTTCCGGGCATAAAAGCCGGCCAAGGCAAGGAAAGCGGCATCCTGACCAGTCTCTTTTGCGCGGAGATAGGTGTCGAGAGCGTCCTTGTCCCGCCCCTTTAACTCGTACATCGCTGCAAGGCCAAGAAGGGCGCGCAGGTCCTTAGGGTCCCGTGCAATGACCGCCTGATATTCGGCAATTGC
>JACRPV010000135.1 GCA_016223015.1 Geobacter sp.
ATGCCGGTAAGCCCTGCCTCGCGCGCGGCCACAGCCACGGAGAGCGACCCGCGCATCGGCTTCACCTGGCCGTCCAGGGAGAGTTCCCCCAAAAGGAGATACTCCTTGAGCCGGTCGGGTTTCACGGTGCCGGTGGCAGCCAGGATTCCGACGGAGATCGGCAGGTCAAAGGCGGTCCCTTCCTTGCGGAGGTCGGCCGGAGCCAGGTTGACGGTGATCCGCCGGCTCGGGTATTCATAGCCGGCATTCTTCAGCGCCGATTTGACCCGGTCCTTGCTCTCCTTGACCGCCCCGTCCGGCAGTCCGACGGTGGCAAACTGGGGGAGCCCCTGGGCGATATCCACCTCCACGTCCACCAGGATGGCATCGATCCCCAGGACCGCGCTGCTCAGGACTTTTGCAAGCATGGCCAAGTCCCCCGGTGCTGTCGGTCTGCTGTAAGTGGCGTTTTCAACCTCACCCCTTCTTGTGGGGGTAGGAATCGACGATCTCCTTGAGCTGTTGCGTGGCCGAAAGGAGCGATGCGATGGTGCTGTCCAGCTGCTGGAGGTCGTCGGAGCTGAGTTGCGTGGCGATGGTGCGCACTTCGGCAATTTTGAGATCCAGCGTTTCGTTGACCCAGTGGGTTTCCAGATGCGTCATGTTTGCCTCCTTGCGTGGTGATCAGCGTTTGAGCGTGTCCAGGTATCGATCGGCATCCAGTGCGGCCATGCAGCCGGTGCCGGCCGAGGTGATCGCCTGTTTGTAGAACTCGTCCTGGACGTCTCCCGCGGCAAAGACTCCGGGGACGCTCGTTGCCGTGACATTCCCCTCGTTGCCGCACAGGGTGCGGATGTAGCCGTTTTCCATCTCCAGCTGCCCTTCAAAGAGCTGGGTGTTGGGTGAATGCCCGATGGCGATGAAGCAGCCATGCACCGGGATATCCTTGGTGGAGCCGCTGGTATGGCGGATCCGGATGCCGGTGACCCCGCTTTCGTCCCCCAGAACCTCGTCCAGAACGTGATGCCACTCGATGGTGACATTGCCCCCCTTGGTCTTCTCGATGAGGCGGTCGGCAAGGATCTTTTCCGCGCGGAACTTGTCGCGGCGATGGATGACCGTGACGTGGCTGGCAATGTTGGCGAGGTAGAGCGCCTCCTCCACCGCGGTGTTGCCGCCGCCGATCACGGCGACCGGTTTGCCCCGGTAGAAGAAGCCGTCGCAGGTGGCGCAGGCCGAGACCCCTTTCCCCTTGAAACGGTCCTCGGACGGAAGCCCCAGGTATTTCGCCGAGGCGCCGGTGGCGATGATCAGCGCATCGCAGGTATACTCGCCGGCATCGCCCGTAAGGACGAAGGGGCGTTGTGAAAGGTCGGCCTTGTTGATCTGGTCGAAGAGAAAGGTGGTGTTGAACCGTTCGGCATGCAGGCGCATCCGCTCCATCAATTCCGGACCGAGCACGCCATTGGGATCGCCGGGCCAGTTGTCGACCTCGGTGGTGGTCATCAGCTGTCCACCCTGCTGGAGACCGGTGAGCAGCGCCGGTTGCAGGTTGGCGCGGGCTGCATATATGGCTGCAGTGTATCCGGCAGGGCCTGAGCCGAGGATCAGGAGCCGGTGGTGTGACGACATGGCAAACCTCCTGAAAGGATTCTCATTCTGTTCAAACTACATACCAGTGAATCTGCTAAAATGCAAGCGGACGAGACGAGAGCGCCATTGACCGCCTGCCAGGGCTCTGATACACTTCTTCTATGAAGTCATTTACTCTTGAGGAGGCCTTATGAAGCGGTTTTTCCTGGCCATGATCGCTGCAATCGCATTGATGACGGGCGTTGCCGAAGCTGCGGACATAGGTTTTATTTCACCAATTGCCCAGAGTACCTTTCGCAGCTTGAGCAAAGAGGCGGGCATGGGGTTGGCCTATCGCTATGCGGCTCCACCTGAATCGCTCGGGATAACCGGTTTCGATGCCGGGGTGGGGGTGAGCCTTATCGACGTCGGCAGTTCCTACTGGAGCGCCGCATTCAAGGGGCATTCCGCTCCCGATTACATCACCCTGCCGACCCTGCGCCTGCGCAAGGGGCTCCCCTTCGGGATCGATGTGGGGGCCATGTACGCCGATGTCTCCAACACCAACATCCGTCTCTACGGTGCAGAGCTCAGCAAGGAGCTGCTTGATGAGGGGACGGTTTCACCGGCGCTTTCGCTCCGTGCCAGCTACACCAAGCTGGATGGGGTCGATGACCTGGACATCCAGACCGTGGGGATCGACGCTGCCATCGGCAAGAGTCTGCTCATCGTTACCCCCTACCTGGGCGGAGGGATGGTCTGGATCGACAGCCGTGTGAGCGGCAATCTGAAGACGCTCGCCCCGACCCTGGAGAATGAACGCATCTGGCAGCCCCGCCTGTTTGCCGGGGTGGAAGTGAAGCCGCTGCCGATGGTCAGGCTTCTCGGCGAGGTGGAATATGCCCTGCGGCCCATCTATACCCTGAAGGTGGCCATAGGGTTCTAGGAGGTTGTTGAAAAACAGCCATCTCGCCACCGTCCTCGAAAAGCCGCCTTGTGCGGCGTAGCGCTGCTACACCTCCGCGGGGCTTTCTGCGGGTGCGACGATCTGACTATTTTTGAACAACCTGAGTTTTTCAACGATCTGCCAGGAGGCGCATTCACGCACGACCATGCACGCTGACAGCCATTTCGACAACAGTATTGCGGGACGATTCTCCTATGCCATCGCCCTGACCGCTCTGACCCTTCTGGCCGAGGTGATCGGCGGGATCTGGACCAACTCCCTGGCTCTGCTCTCCGATGCGGCCCATGTCTTCCTCGACCTGTTCGCCCTGATCCTCTCCCTGGGGGCCATCCGCCTGGCAGCCGTCCCCGCTTCGGACACCCGGACCTTCGGCTGGCACCGGACCGAGGTCTTTGCCTCGTTCATCAACGGGGTCACGGTCTTCCTGATGGCAGCGGGGATCTTCTACGAGGCGGTCCTCCGCTTCATGCACCCCGAGGAGGTGAAGAGCCTCCCCATGTGACGATCTCAACGTGCGCAGCGCCTTTCTCCACGTCATCGGCGATGCCGCCGCATCGGTGGGGGTCATCGTCGGCGGCCTGGTCATGTATTTCACCGACTGGTACCAGCTGGATGCCTGCATCTCGGCGGTGATCGGCTGCATCATCTTCTGGGGGTCGTGGCGGGTGATCCGGGAGTCGGTCCATATCCTGCTGGAGGGGGTGCCGCGGGGGATGAGCACCAGCGAGGTAAGCGAATCGATCCGCGGGATCGAAGGGGTGAACGATGTCCATCACCTGAATATCTGGACCATCTGCTCCCATATCCTGGCGCTTTCGGCCCATGTCGACGTCAGGCCGGAATTCAAGGGGGAGCAGGCCGGGGTCTTGCGTCACATCGAGGAACTCCTCTTCGACCGGTTCCACATCTCCCACACCACCCTGCAGGTGGAGTGCACCCGGTGCATCGAGGGTCCGATCATCAAGGATATCCGCCACCGGCCCCGCTCCAGCTCCCGCCAGCAGCACAGTCACGCCCATGGGCACGGGCACCAGCACCATCCCGGCGGTTGCGACCACGAGCACTGAACAGATGCGCACCTGACAGGCGTTCGCCAGCCATTTGTCGATAACGGAGCAGTATGGATCTCACCAGTCTCATCCATGAAGCCGAAGACCGCCTGAAGAAGCGGGTGCGCCGCACCGAGCTGATCCCGTCGCACCATTTCAGCGAAAAACTGGGGGTGCCGATCTGGTTCAAATGCGAGAACCTGCAGCGAACCGGTGCCTTCAAGATCCGCGGGGCCCTGAATTTCATGACCTCCCAGCCGCGGGAAGCCCTTGTCCGCGGCGTCATCACGGCTTCGGCAGGCAATCACGCCCAGGGGGTCGCCTTTTCCGCCGATCTCCTCGGGGTGAAGGCCACCGTCTACATGCCTGAGAGTACGCCGCCGCAAAAGGTCTTTGCCACCCGCGACTACGGCGCCGAGGTTGTCCTCACCGGCCGGACCTTCGACGAGGCCTATGCCGCGGCAGTGGAGGCCGGCGCAGCCAGCGGGGCGCTCTTCGTCCACCCTTTCGACGACCCCCTGGTCATTGCCGGGCAGGGTACCATCGGCAGGGAGATCCTCGAGGATCTGGCCGATGTGTCAACGGTGCTGGTTCCCATCGGCGGCGGCGGGCTGATCAGCGGGATCGCCACCGCCATCAAGGAGACCCATCCCCATGTCCGGATCATCGGGGTCGAGTCGGCCGCTGCCCCTTCCATGCACTTTTCTCTGCAGAAGGGGCGGATCCTGGCGGCGCCGGTGCATGTCAGCCTGGCCGACGGCATAGCCGTGAAGCGGGTTGGAAAGCGTACCTTTCCCATTGTGCGGGATCTGGTGGACGAGGTGGTGCTGGTGGAGGAAGAAGAGATCGCCCTGGCCATCGTGGCGCTGTTGGAGCGGACCAAGCTGCTGGTGGAAGGGGCCGGTGCGGTGCCGCTGGCAGCGCTGTTGGGGGGGAAGGTGGCGAATCTGTCCGGCAAGACGGTCTGCGTCCTGTCCGGCGGCAATATCGACGTCAAGACCATCTCGGTGGTGGTGGAGCGGGGGCTTCTGGCCGCCGGCCGCTACCTGAAGCTGAAGGTCGAGCTGGACGACCTGCCCGGCGCCCTGGCCCGGCTCACCGCGGAGATTGCGCTGGTGCGGGCCAATATCTCCATCATCACCCACGACCGCCGTTCCAAATCGCTTCCCATCGGCAAGACCGAGGTGCTCCTGGAGCTGGAAACCAGGGGCTACGAGCATATCGCGGATGTCATCAATCACCTGAAAGGGGTCGGTTACGAAGTAAACGTCCTCAAGTAGTGCCCATCCGGAAACCAAGTCGCCTTCGCGCCTATTCCACTTTGACCAACCGTGTCGTCACCGCTTCCTTTGTCACCCTGACCAGCACGAAATGATGGACCGGCTCGCCGGGGAACTTGTCCCGGCCGTGCAGAGAGGCGCCGGCACCGCCGGTGACCACCATGGGATACCCGCGGCTGTTATCCCGCGCGTACTGGTGCACATGGGAAAAGAATGCCGTGGTTGGACGGTGGATGGAGAGCATGGCCAGGAGTTCGGGCATGCCGCTCGTGAAGGTGAACCAGTTCCAGGTGGTCGAGTAGGGGGGGATGTGCATGGCAATGAAGCGATAGCGGCGGGACGAGGCAACGGCGCTTTTCAGGAAATCCCGTGCCGGTTCCGACAGATCGAATTGGCTGTTGTCCACCGCTGCAAGTACGAAATTCAGGTGCGGCAGATCGAGGCGGAAGAGCTGCGGACCGATCATCTCCCTGAAAAGCTGCGGGTCCCGCTCATGATTGCCGCGCACCACGAACACCGGGACATTCGCCGCCTCCTGGGCGAGGGCGGTGAGAAAGCGGGTGAATTCGGTACGGGTGCCGCCGTCCGTGACATCGCCGTTGTGCAGGATGAAGAGGGGCTTGAAGGCGCACGATTGCCGCAGCACTTTGCGCAGCATCCGGATGTTTTCCTGGGAATCGCCCATCACCACGAACGAGAAGTCCGCCGGATCGGCCTTTTGTGCCGTATGGGCGAGGAGTTCCAGCGAACGCTCGTGGAGTGTGGAGGCATCTGCCGGCGCAGCGACGGCTGCCATGAGCATGCACCAGGTCAGGGTGCAGGCAAGGAGTGGTCGGCATCTCAGCATTAAGGTCTGCATGGGTGGATCCTCTGTGCCGGTTCAAAACCCGAGACGGTGCAGGTACTCCCTGGTGAGCGGTGCTGCATCCTGGTCGGGAAGGGCCATGAACCGGTGCAGTTCGTCAACCGTATCGAGATCGAAATCGCCGGGGAGCAGGGTGGACCGCAGCCCGGCGGCCGCTGCCCGCGCCAGGCTCTCTTCGAGAACTGTGGCGCTGCTCCAGGGGATTGCCCGGAACAGTTCCGGGTGTAGCCGTTTCATGGCCAGCAGGTAGTAGCCGCCGTCATCGCTGGGGCCAAAGACCAGATCCGTCTCTCCCTTGGCCAGCAGACTGAATGCTGCGACGACCCGCGCGGTTGCCAGGTGCGGGGTGTCGGTACCGATTACGGCAATGGATGAAAAACCATTGCCGAATGCCTCGCCAAAGGCGGTCTGCAACCGTTCTCCCAGACCTTCACCCTGTTGCCGCACCAGGCGCACCTCCGGGGCCAGCTCCCGGAAATGCCTCTCCTGTGCGCCTCCGTCATAGCAGAGGATGCGCGTAATGCCTGCCAGCGATCTGGTGGCGGCAAGAGTGTCCAGGAGCATGCATCGATAGAGGTTTGCCGCCTCTTCGGCGGTCAGCGGCGGCGAAAGACGGGTCTTTACCGCACCGGGAACCGGCCATTTGGCGAATATCAACAGTGCCGACGAAACGTTAGAAACCATTTATTATGCATTCTGGGGGATAGACGGCTTCTGGTGGTCAAAACATGCGCAAACGTGCGCCCCGTCTGCTTCCAACGTGTTTGATCGTTGTGAAAAGAAATAGATTTTTCCACAGTTTAGGCGTTTGTTCACAGGTTTATCCACAGGGCGGGAATTTCCGTCATATGCCCGTACTGCATTACCGCATGTCCCGTTCGATCTTGGCAAAGGCGGAATGCTTATGGATCGATTCGAAGTTTTCCGCCGCCACGCTGAACCAGGTGATGCTCTCCAGCGCCGAAAGGCGCTGGGTAACCTCCCGCACCATATCCTCCACGAACTTGGGGTTTTCAAATGCCTGTTCGGTAACGAACTTCTCATCCTCCCGCTTCAAAAGGGAATAGACCGGGCTCGACCCACAGCGTTCCACCAGCTCGATCAGGTCTTCGATCCAGATGAATTCGCGGTAGCGGACCTCGACGCTGACGATGCCCCGCTGGTTGTGGGCGCCGTAGTCGGAAAGCTCCTTGCTGCAGGGGCAGAGCGAGGTCACCGGCACCTGGATACCCAGCACGAAGTCGAAGCGGTCCGACAGGGTGGCGCTGAAGCTGCAGGTATACTCCATCAGGCTGCGGGCCCGGGAAACCGGGGCGCGCTTTTCCACGAAATAGGGGAATTCCATCTCCAGGTGGGCCGTTTCGGCCCCGAGCTTCTTCTTCATGTCTGCGAGCATCGCTTCCAGCTTGTCGATGCCGATCTCTTCGCGGTAGGCGTTGAGCAGTTCGATGAAGCGGCTCATGTGGGTCCCCTTGAAGTGATGTGGGAGGTCCACGTACATATTGATGCGCGCCACGGTGTGCTGGAACTTCCGGTTCTTGTCCATCACCACGATTGGGTAGGAGATGTCCTTCACCCCCACCTTGTCGATGGGGATGCGGCGGGTGTCCCTGGTGGTCTGGACGTCGCTCAGCCGAGCGTTGTTTGCATGCTTCTTCAGTGGTGTCATATCGCCGGTTTCCGGTTTTTTTGCTCCCTGTTTCACGGTGTGCGCCCTGCATATTGCGCCGGGTCGGTCATCCCCGCCTCGGCAAAACCCTTGAGTCGCAGCCGGCACGAATCGCAGAGGCCGCAGGCGAGGCCGTCCGAATCTGGATCGTAGCAGGAATGGGTGCGGCCGTAGTCGACCCCCAGCGCATGCCCCCTCGTGATGATCTCTGCCTTGGTGAGGCTGATCAGGGGCGTATGGATGACGAAGCGGCCGCTCCCTTCCACCCCGGCCTTGGTGGCCAGGTTGGCCATGGTCTCGAAGGCGGCGATGTATTCCGGACGGCAATCGGGGTATCCCGAATAGTCCAGGGCGTTGACGCCGATGAAGATGTCGAAGGCCGACAGCACCTCTGCCCATCCGAGGGCAAAGGAGAGAAAGATGGTATTGCGGGCCGGCACGTAGGTGACCGGGATATCGTTGCCCACTCCCTCCTTCGGCACCGCCATGTCCGAAGTGAGGGCGCTCCCTCCTACCTGGCGGTAATCGAATTCAACCACCAGATGGTCCATGGCGCCGAAATGGCGGGCATTGGCCCTGGCCACGTCCAGTTCATGGCTGTGGCGCTGGCCATAGGCAAAGCTCATGGCATAGGGCTCGTATCCTTGTGCCCTGGCAATGGCCATGCAGGTGGTGGAATCCAGCCCACCGCTGTAGAGTACGACGGCTTTCTTGGTCATATGTTACCCTTCTCCCGCTGTAAGGTTTGGCAGCGAACTCAGCAGGAGCAGCGTATCAAGTGCGGCACGATAATGCAACGGGGGATGTGCACAAGAGATTCCCCGGCAGAGGTGCGGGGCAACCTGCAACGGGAGGCGTATGGTTTTATTAGAATATTTTCCTTAAAATCGCAACTATTCTTTTTCGTTTTGGATCACAGTCCGAAACCGGAATGTCACGCAACTGCCCGTAACGAAAGGAGCCCCCACGTCTGGTGACTGCGGGGGCTCTCTGCGTGTGACGATGCAGGCTGTAGTCCTCCGGATGGCTATCCCCGGTACTCCGAGCTGTCAAAGCCAAGCAACGGGAAGAAAATGACCGGCAGGAAGAACAGGCCGACGCCGAAGAGCGGTCCCTTGCCGAATCGTTCCGCCAGAGCGAGCATGGCCAGCAGGTAGATGACGACGCTGACAATGGGGATGAACATGAGGATGAGCCACCACCAGGGTTTTCCGGCAATAATGAGCAGCAGGTAGAGGTTGTAGATCGGGATCAGGCATTTCCAGCCGGCCACCCCTGCCTTTTCGAAGACCTTCCAGTTGCCGGCAATGACCAGGATGATAAGGGCAAGGGTGATGAAAACTGCGAGGTAGAGCACTGTAGAGCTCATTGCCGCAAGGTTGGGCATGTTTGGTGGCGGCTGTGGGAACTCATGCCGCTCCTTCAAAGGTGGCGGAAGCGTGGCTGGAACGGGTTTCACCGGTTGCGGTTTTGCCGGTGCCGGCTTGGCAGCGGTCGGGGCGGGAACCGGTTTTCCTGGTTTCGCAGGTTGCTGTGCCGCCGGCTTGACCGGTGCTGTTGTTGCCGGTTGTGCAGTGGCCTTTGTCGTGGGTCCCTTTTTGTGCCCTGCATCTGTCGATTGTGCCGGGATTGCTGCCTTCGGTTCGGCTTGCTCGGCGCGTTTCATCGACGCGGCATGCTTGACGGTCTTTTTCTTCTGCAGGCGCAGGGTTTTCTTCAGGTCGATCTCGTCCTTGCTGAAGGGGACCACCACGTCGCGGTTCACCTTGACAAAGACATCGTTCCCCTTGCGCCAGAACGATTCGCATTCCAGGGTGCTGCCATCCTTCAGAAAAACCTGCCCGGCATGGCCGACGCCGGCCATGGCGAACAGGCATAGCAGGACAAGAGCGGCTATTCCACGGATTGTGCGCATGATCTTCTCCTTGACCCGAAGCTGGTATTCGTAACGGCACTGAATCTTTTCGGTCCGGAAACGAAAGCCTTTAGCCGGGAAGAGGGGAGGGAGTGCATGGGAGCGGCACGAATGCCGTTGTCACGGCGGTTTGCCGGTTCACGGGTTTACAACAACTACCTGGGCGGCAAGGGGGTTTGTTTGAACATCGATCAAGTTTGCAGTCAGGGAGAGTATCCTGCCGGATGCCGAGCCCACGGGGGTGAAGGTGATGGTGGCGATGGTGCCGGTCCCTGAAAAGGTCTGGGCGGTAACAGCCACAATGCGCACGATGCCCGCCGTGCCGGTGTTGGATTCGCTTATGCCTTGGGAAACCAATGCCCCCTGTGTGACCTGCGGGTTGGCAAGTGTCTGGCTGTCATAATACAGGGTGATTTCCATTCCTGCGACGTTGGCCAGGTTTTCAGCGGTGAGAGTGACCAGTCCCGCACTGTCCAGGGTAGCAGTGATGGTGGTCGCAGGTGGCGTACTGTCGCCTGCTCCCCCTCCGCCACATGCGGCGAGAAGGGGGAGCAGGGCAATAGCCAGAAGTAATGGTATGAGAATGCGAACGTTCATCGGTCTGCTTCCTGACGGTTGACGGTAGTCGGGGAAAATCGGCTGGTCTAATGAACCGTTAGGTTGGCACGAACCATAAAAATACATCGGCTTGCGTGGCTTTGCAATCCCTTGATACCTTGCCGGGGCGAAAACTCCTCGCCGCAGGCTCATTCCTTCTTAACAGCAACAGTCGGGAATGCCCCGATGGCGCTTGCCATGGCCTTGAGGGCATCTTCGTCGGTTATGTCGGGGAATACTCGCTGTTCGATGTGCACAACCTCCGAGGTTTTTGTGTCGATGACACACATCATGACAAGAGTCCCGGAGTCGGGCGCGAACGCGGAGGGATCGTAGATGTGCTGAAACCCCGTCCCGGCTGCCGTCGAATAGCCTGCTGTGGCGGCCCCCAGGATGGAGAACAGGACATTCCCCACCTGACGTCCGGCAGTTTCCGTTATGCACTTGCTCCAGACGTAGAGGAGATAGGGCCTGTCGTTTCCGGGTTGATCCGCAAGCCTTCCCAGAAATGGCTTGAACCCCTCCACGTTGGCGGTAATGTACGGGGGGAGGCTGTAGTACGGCAGCCTGTTCGAGTCGAGTTTCAGGACATACTTATTGAAATCCGGCGTAAGTGCCTGCCAGTCGGTTTTCAACGGGGCGTCTATTGCTGCCGGATGGATGTGCGAACTGTTGCCGGCAAGGGATTTCAGTAACTCTGCCGTGAGTTCGTCCGTTGCTTTTTGCGAGGCTTCCGGAGAAAGATCCAGGCTGTCAAGCCTGCCGACGCCGGATCTGACATGGACCTCCACGTAGAGCGGCAAAAGGGTGAACTGTGCTGAGGACAGGTCCTCTTTTTTGAATGTTGCCTCGGGGACTCCGTCGATCTTTTGCAGGGCAAAATGAACCGTTTCCGCCGAGGTTTTGTCCAGATCGTACGAGGCGGAGGTGTATCCCCGTTTTTCGGCGATGAGCGTGGCTTTCGTCGTATCTGCCATGAACGTGATAGGGAGCGTTGTCGGGGTTTCGCAGAGAGGCGTGTCCTTGTAGACCGTGGCACCCTTGACGATAGGGTAGCCCTCCTTCGCTTTGGCCACTACCAGCGCCCCTTTCGGATTGGAATCCACGGCAAAGTTCTTTGTCGTGCCGCAGGCAGACAGCAGCATGGTGAGGCTTCCGGCAACGACCAGGGCCGAAGCGTTCCAGTTGAACAGTTTCATTGCGGTTCCTCCATTTGTTCGTTGCAGAGTTATACAGCGATACCCACGTAATTTTTCACGTATTCCTCGAGCCAGTTCAGGTGTCGAAACGTGCCAAAAGCAGCAGGATGAAAAAAGGTTAAAACCTGTTTATCTTGTTTGCATGGCAAAATCAAGAATAATTTCGTGATGTTATGAGTTATGTGTGTAAAGAGAATTTACACGGGGACAGGGAGTTTGCTCATGAGGAATGTAACATATCCGGTTACAGTGGTGGCCGATAGCGCTGCCCATGCGCCATCAGCGCCTATCATATTTCCCGTTGCACAGAGACAAAGTCTTGAAATATACAGATGGAATGGTACATATATGTACATGCCCGAGATGGTTCAAGGAGTTCCATGACGCGAACAGTCTGTTCATCCTGGATATGCATCCCGGCGCGGTTGCCCGTGCCGCGGCTATTACCTATACCCCCTCTCCCATCGAGCATATCGAAACTGCCGTTACCAGTCATGCCCCGCTTGCCGATCATCTCGCCAAGATTCTCGGGCGGCCGGTCAAAATCCGCTACGAGCAAAAGCATGCCGACATCATCCGGCTCTTTCGGGAAGGGCAGATCGATCTTGCCCAGATGGGACCACTCCCCTACGTGAAGCTCCGGGAACAGTTCCACCGGGCCATCCCCCTGGCCATATTCAAGGAAGCGGATGGGCGCACTTCCTATAACTGTGCCCTGGTGACCGCTTTTGACGGCCCGAAACGGGTGGGCGAACTCCGCGGGTCCATTGCCCTGGTGCAGCCCCTCTCGACCTGCGGCCAGCTGGGGATAGACTACATCCTGGGCCGTCATGGAAAGGGCATCGGGCAATTTTCTCATGAATACCTGGGCAATCAGGACAACGTGGCCCTTGCCGTCATCAGGGGGGAATATGCCGCCGGGGGGGTCAAGTCGTCCATAGCTGCCAAATATGCCTCGCTCTCCTTGCGGATCATGGAGGAGACGCCGCCATTCCCCGGCCTGGTGCTGGTCGGCAACGGGGCAACCCTTTCCCGCGAGCAGCTTGAAGCCATACGGAAAGCGCTCCTGGCCCTGCCGCCGGAAAGCAGCAAGAGGTTCATCGCAGGGAAATTCGGGTTCGCTCCGGTAGTGGACCGGGACTATCAGGTAATTCGCGACTACTTGGGCGCACGGTAGGTAGAGATGCTGAAATCCAGAACGGGCAGCTACATGCTTCCGCTGTTTGTCTGTATTGTCTCCGGCCTGGTCTGGCTGACGGGATACCTGTTCCTGCGCCATGAACGGGACACCCATGTGGCGCTCAATCTTGCCAAGCAGACCGCTGCCCAGGAGATCGCCTGGAAGGCCGTGACCGTTTCCCATCGCCATACCATGGATGCCTATTTCCAGACGTATGTCATGAAGCCGGAGGTGCTGACGCTTCTCAATGCGGCTGATACCGGCGATACTGCCCAACAGAACATCGTCCGGGCAAAGCTGTACCGCCTGCTCTATCCGACCTACGTGCAGCTTAGCCAGCAGGATATCCGCCAGTTCCATTTCCATACGTCCGACAACCGGTCTTTTCTCCGGTTCCATGCCCCGCACAACAGCGGCGATTCCCTTGTCGATGCCAGACCGTCGGTGGTCATCGCCAACTCCAGCCTCAAGTCGGTACATACCTTTGAAACCGGTCGGATCATGGTCGGTTTCCGCAATGTTTTCCCCATCGTCTGGAACGGCAAGCACCTGGGGAGTGTGGAATTCAGCCAGCCCTTCGAGGCGATCCGGCGGGAGATGCACACCCTCGATCCCGGCTGTGAATATCTGCTTACCGTACATGATCAGGCAATGCTCTCCAAGCTGTTCGAAGAATACAAAGGGCTCTTTGCGCCGGCACGGTTCAGCCGGGAGTGGCTGGTGGAGGACCCCCAGCGGCAGCTTCCCGACAGCCCGCCGCCACTTTCGCCGGCGGTTCAGGCGGTGTACGAACGGCTGGGGACGTCGAAGGATTTTATGACGCAACTAGCCAGCGGCAATGCCGGTTCCATTGCGCTCCGGCAGGGGAGCACTGCGGTCCGCGTCACCATGCTGCCTCTCAACGATGCCAGGGGGAGCTCCAGGGCTGTCCTGCTCGCCTTTTCCCGGTCTCCCGAACTCGACGAGATATATTTCGGCCACCGCCTGCACCTGGCCATGTTCAGTGTCATGCTGCTCCTGGTGGGGATCGCATTCTACCTGTTTCTTCGGAGTGTGCAGACCGTACGGAAGCAGGAACAGCATCTGCGGCTGATTGCCGATACCATGGACGACAGCCTCTATGTCATGGACAAGGACGGTACCATCACCTTTGTCAACCAGGCTGCCGCGCATGTCCTCGGTCTCACCGGCACCGACCTGATGGGGAAGATTGCCCATTATCTGTTCCATCACCACGGCTCCGGTGAAAAGACCCCTCTGACCGACTGCCCGATCTACAAGGTCATCCATGCTGGCGAGCGCTACAAAGGGGAAGAGTGGTTCTGCCGGGCCGACGGCAGCCCCTTCATGGTCGAGGTTGCCAGCCAGCCGATGCTGCAGGGGCGCAAGGTGATCGGCTCGGTCACGGTATTCCGTGACATCACCGAGCGGAAAAGGCTCGAATCGCAGTTGACCCTGCTCTCGGTAACCGACCCCCTGACCGGCGCCTTCAATCGCCGGCATTTCCTGCAGGCGCTGGAGTCGGAGCTCCACCGTGCGGATCGTTATGGCACGCCGTTTTCGCTGGTCATGCTCGATGTGGATCGATTCAAGCGGGTAAATGACTCCTGCGGCCACGAGGCCGGAGACCGGGTACTGCAGGAGATGGTGAAGCTGATCAGGGGAAGGATTCGCTCGTCCGACATCCTAGCCCGCTGGGGAGGGGAAGAGTTCCTGCTGCTCTTGGTCAACACGCCGCTGGAAGCAGCCACGACCCTGGCGGAAACCCTGTTGACGGAACTGCGTGAGCATGAGATCGAGGGGGTGGGAACC
>JACRPV010000072.1 GCA_016223015.1 Geobacter sp.
GCCCGCCATTCCGGAGGGCGGTCTTTTTAATTGGGTCCGTAGCGTTTTTCGCGTCATGTGTGAAACGGGTTTGCACTGCAATTGCTCCGGTTTCCAATTTATTGTGACCTCAGAGCGACAAATCAAATAACTGGTATACTGAAAATCATACATCATCTCGAAATAGCACACGATTCCTGCGTGGGAATTCCCTTGCCATTTCTATTCCCATGCGGTTATCCGAGACTGAATTGTTTATACCGGCAGTATAATTACCAATGGGGCGTATGACGGTATATCCATGACAAAAGGAGGTGGCGGTATGACCATAAAATTCCGACTCATCATCAACAACATCCTGGCAGCCCTGATCCTGGCGATTCTGGTCATCCTCAGCTGGTATTCCATGAGGCATCTGGGGAGCCTGCAGGACGATGCGGCCCAAAAGGCCCATGCAGCCGAAGTCACCGCCCTGGCGAGCAAGGTCGGCATGTCCCAGTACCAGGCCATTGCGGATGCCATCATCAACCGGGACCTTTCACAATCCGACAAGGAGTGGAACAGGAAAAAGGAGCTGAACCTGAAGCGGATGGACGAACTGGTTGCCTCGGTCAGTGCGCCAGAGGAGAAGCAGCTCGCCAGCGAGGCGAAAAAGTCGTTCGAGACCCTGATCTCCCTGTATGAAACCCGGCTTCATCCGGTGCTCAAGGCCAATGCCGGTATTACCGGCGAGATGCGGGAGATCGACGATTTGATGGACAAGGAGCTGGAGGTTATCCGGGTCAATACCAACAAACTCACCGACTCATTCGCGAAATCTGCCGACAAGGCCGACAAGGATTTCGATGGTGCCAGGGGCACGAGCATTTCCGTTATGCTGGCCGTCGGCATCATCGGCCTTCTCGTCCTGGTCGGTTTTTCCGCCTGGATCTCGACGAGTATCATCGTGCCGTTGAAAAGATTCGATCTCTTTGTTGCCGACCTTGCCAGCGGGGAAGGCGACCTGACCAGGAAGGTCGAGTATCGGGGCAACGATGAACTGGGGTCGCTCAGCAGGAGCCTGAACCAGTTCATCGATACGCTGCACGAAATCGTGTCGAATGTCTTGAAAGACGGGATCCAGGTGGTGATCGGGGCGAGCAGGGTCCATGAAATGTCCGACGAGATCACGAAAGAGTCCGATGCCCTTGCCTCCCAGGCCATGGCAGTTGCCACGGCCAGCGAAGAGATGTCGGCCACCTCCAACGATATTGCCGCGAACTGCTCTCAGGCGGCTCAGGCAGGGGCTGTTGCCAATGGTACGGCAACCGATGGTTCATCAGTGGTTCAGGAGACAGTGGACGGGATGCAGAGGATTGCCCAGCGGGTTCAGGATGCCGCTTCCACGGTGGAAAGCCTTGGCGCCCGTTCCGACCAGATCGGCACCATCGTCGGCACGATCCAGGACATTGCCGATCAGACCAACCTGCTGGCGCTCAATGCGGCCATCGAGGCGGCCCGTGCCGGCGAACAGGGTCGGGGATTTGCCGTGGTGGCGGATGAGGTGCGGGCGCTTGCCGAACGGACCACCAAGGCCACCAGGGAAATCAGCGATATGATCAGGAGCATCCAGGCCGAGACCAGGAATGCGGTCGATTCCATGGAACAGGGGGTCAGCGAGGTGGAGAAGGGATCGATCGGCGCAGCCCGCTCAGGCGAGGCGTTGCAGAACATCATCGAGCAGATCAATGCCGTCACCATGCAGATCAGCCAGATCGCCACGGCGGCAGAGGAGCAGACCGCCACCACCAGCGAGATCTCCGGCAATATCCAGCAGGTGACGGACATTGCGCAGAAGGCGTCCGGGAGCGCCCACGAGGCGACGTCGGCCTCCAACGAACTGCTGGTGCGGGCAGAAGAGCTGATGGCGATTCTGGGTAAATTCAGGATCAACGAAGATGTCTCGATGATCCTCAACAAGGCCAAGAGCGCCCACCTGATCTTTGTCGGCAAGATCAAGGCGCATGTCGACGGCCATAAGCGGGTTGACGGGAATGCACTGCCGACCCACCTGACCTGTGCGTTCGGCAAATGGTACCAGGACAAGGGGCAGGAACTCTGTGGCCGGTCGCCGGTATTCAGGGAGATCGAGGCGCCACATGCCCGGGTGCACGAGCTGGGCAAGCAGGCCATTGCTGCCTGCGATGCCAGGGACATGGCCCGCGCACAGCGCTGTTGCCAGGAGATGACGGAGAATTCGCAGAAGCTGATCGGTATCATCGAACGGTTGGAGCGGGAGTGCAAGTGGTAGCATCCCGAAACAGTCACCTATTCTGCGTTTCTGCTCCCGATTCCTGAACGCACAAGGGCCGCTCCCCGGCATGGAGAGCGGCCCTTGTTGTTGTCATGAGTCGTGTGCCGTTATTTGGGCACCTTCTCCCAGTCTTCCAGGAACTTCTTGATCCCGGCGTCGGTGAGGGGGTGCTTGGCGAGCTGCACCATGACCGAGTAGGGGATGGTGGCGATGTCGGCGCCGATGAGGGCCGACTGGAGGACATGCACCGGGTTGCGGACGCTGGCGACGATGATTTCTGCCGTGTAGCCGTAGTTGTCGAAGATGGTCCTGATCTCTTCGATGATCCCCATTCCGTCCTGGGAGATGTCGTCAAGCCGCCCGACAAAGGGGGAGACGTAGCTGGCGCCCGCCTTGGCGGCAAGCAGGGCCTGCATCGGGGTGAAGATCAGGGTCACGTTGGTCCGGATCTTCAGCTTGGTCAGTTCCTTGGTTGCCTTGAGCCCTTCGGTGGTCATCGGTACCTTGACGACGATGTTCTTGTGGATCTTGACCAGTTCTTTGGCCTCCTTGACCATCCCCTTGGCGTCCAGGGAGATGACCTCGGCAGAGATGGGGCCGTCGACGATGGAGACGATCTCCTTGATCACGTCCTTGAACTTGCGCCCCGACTTGGCAATGAGCGACGGGTTGGTGGTGACGCCGTCCACCAGTCCCAGCTCGTGGGCCTCGCGGATCTCGTTGACGTCGGCGGTATCGATGAAAAACTTCATGGTGTTCCTCCCTGGCGGCCCGGCCGCATAGATTTATTGGTTGATGCTCTTGGCTGCTGCTTCCTTCTGTTCCAGTTGGTCGCGGTACTTTTCCAGGCACTCCATGGAGCAGAAGTAGATCCGCTCGCCTTCCACCCGGCCAATGACCGCATCCTCCTCGCTGACGTAGACACCGCAGACCGGATCACGCCGGGTCTCCTCACCCTTGGGGGGGAGCGGAGTCTCTTCACTCTTGCGGCTTTTGAGGAACCCCTGGGCGACCTTGTAGATGACGTAGCCGATGACGGCGAAAAAGAGCAGGCGCATCAGTCCCATGTTGGTTCCTCCAGTTTTCTGATGCCGGGTTTCCTGGGGAGTCGGCTCAGGAGCGTTGTGACCGGTACCTGCAGAACCGGGTGGCGAAGATTCGGGGCTATCTCGGCAAGCGGCGCCAGGACGAAGCGTCGTTCGTGCAGGCGCGGGTGCGGGAGGGTCAGGTCGGCAGTCTGCAGGACCAGGTCGCCGTACAGGAGCAGGTCCAGGTCCATCCGCCTCGGGCCTCCCGGTACCTCCCGTGTCCGCTGGAATACTTCCGACTCTATCCGCAGCAGTTCGTGCAGAAGGGGTTCGGGGGGGAGTTCGGTTTCCAGGCGCAGCACCGCGTTGTAAAAGTTTTCCTGGGGAACGGTTCCCACCGGTTCGGTTTCATAGAAGCCGGAAAGGGCGGAGATCTTCGACCCCGGCAGTCTGCCGATCTCGGCAACGCCCCGCAGCAGGTTCAGTTCCCGGTCACCCTGATTGGAGCCGAGCGCAATATATGCCGTGTGCATAGTCGAACGATTAGAGCATAAAACCGGGGTTTTTTCAACCGCAAGGAGTCGGCGCGTCCCAATGCACTGCCAGCCAGACAGTCTGCAGGTTCGGGTCTGTCCATGCCACCCGGTGGCGGCAGTGCGCGGGTATCAGCACGTGGTCGCCGGGCAGAAGCCGAAGCGGCGTTCTTCCATCCTCGAACTGAAGGTCTGCGCACCCCTGGAGGAGCAGGACCCACTCGTGCCGTTCCTGGTCGTACCACTCCCCTTGCGCTGTTGTCTGCCCCTGCGAGACGATCCGTTCGATGTGCACCCCCTCCAGCTCGACGAGATTCTCGAATACCTCGGCTGAGACCGCTGCCGGAAGTGCCGCAAAGACGTTTCCCTGCCGGATGTTCATCCGTGTCCCTCCATGAATGCCCTGATGGCTGTGGCGCAGTCTGCTGCCCGTTCCTCGTGGGGGTTGTGGCCGGCGTCCAGGATCACCAGCCGCGAACCGGGGATCTCCCGGTGCAGCCGTTCCCCTGCGGGCAGGCGGATGACGCGGTCGTGGCGGCCCCAGACGATAAGCGTCGGGATGGTGATCTTCCCGTAATCCGGGAGTCTATGCCGGTAGGCAGCGGGGTCGAGCTGCCGGGCCGTGGCGATGAGCGCATAGGCCGTATTCCGTCCCGTGAAGCAGCCGGAGTAGCGCGCTATCCGCTCTTCGGTAACCTGGCCGGGGGTGTGGTAGACATGCTCCAGGTTATAGCGGACCATCATCCTGAGCGGCAGGAGGTGCAGGATGAGGCTGCCGGCAACCGGCATCCGCAGATAGGCGAAAAAGCGGGGGAGCCGCTGGGGATAGGCTGCCGCGTCGATAAGAACCAGTCTGCCGATGAGCCGTTCACGCCCGGATTCCCGCGCCATCTCCCCGGCGAACAGGGCGATGCCTCCCCCCAGGGAGTGGCCGACCAGCACGGTATCATGCAGCTGGAGCCCCTCTAGGAGGTCGAGGACCAGCGCGGCGTGGTCTTCTGGCCGGTAGGCGCCGTCACGGGGCTTTGCCGAGAGGCCGGCACCCTTTAAGTCGGGCAGGTAGAGCCGGTAGCGGTCAGGAGGGAAGTACGGGCGCAGCTCCTCCCAGGTTACCGACGATGCGGCAAAGCCGTGCAGGAAGAGAAGCGTTGTCGGGCCGTCACCCTGGACCCGGTAATGCAGTTGCACGCCATTGGCGCAGGTGTGGGTTTTCCCGTGATGGATGCTTGTGCTTGAGGGGGAATCCGTGCTAAACAACTGGGAACTCCCCGGTTTGCCGGGATATTGTCAACAGGAGGGACCCTTTCGTGAAGAAACCGCAGATCATCTTCAAGTACCTGTATGCAGAAGATTATAACCCGGTCTATGTGAACGGTGCCCACGGCGGGATTTCGCCGCGCGGTGAGCTGGTTGTCCATTTTTACCTGGAGCGGCCCGGCGTGCCGGTTTCCATCACCCACGAGGTGACCCCCGGCGGAACGATCGGCGCCGAGCTGGACGAGGTCCCGGCCGATTTCAAGCAGACCCTCTACCGGGCCGTGGAGTCGGGCATCGTCATGAACTACGAGAGCGCCCGCACCTTCCATCTCTGGCTCGGCGAGCGGCTCAAAGAGCTTGAGGCGCTGCACCAGGCCCGTGAGTCCATGCAGTTCGTCAAGCAGGACACGTCTACCGACATTACTCACTGATGCAGGAACGGTGCAGGCGGCCGGCGGCAATTTCTCCGCCGCCGGCTGCGGCGCTCCTTCATATGTCCAGGACCACCATGGCCCGCCAGGTCCCGTCAGGCTCCTGCTCCAGGCTGAACCGGTGCAGGGTCACCGCCTTGACATCCACGTTCAGCGGGTGACGGGAGGCATCGATCGCTTCGCCGCAGAGCTCTGCCGCCAGTTCCCAGGCGCCATCCTCTTCGGTGAGGGAGAGTTCCTTCGGTCGCAGGAGGAGCCGCCCGGCATCCTTGTGGAATATCAGTTCGCCGAGGAAGTCGAACAGAAGCAGATCCAGCGCGGTGTTCTCCAGGAAGCAGGGGACCGTCTCCGTGCAGCGGATAGTTTCCGCGTCGGCTGCCGTCTTGAACAGCTCTTCCAGCGTCGCGCCCCATGCCTCGAAGGCAATGTCGGCAGTGGCAATGTCATCATGATAGCGGTACGGCATCTTTCCCTCCGATCATGGGGGTGCGGTTCATGGCCGACTAGCTGCGCCCGGCACGAAACCCCGGTCCTCAGCCTTTGATATTGCCGATCGGGACCAGCCTTGCCACCCGCCTGCTCAGGCCGGCTGTCTCGGTTGCGGCGGCGACCTCGTCGATGTCCTTGTAGGCTGCCCCTGCCTCTTCTGCCAGCCCGCCCCAGGAATCGGTCCGCACGTAGATTCCCCTCTGTTCCATCTCCTGCTGCAGTTTCTGCCCCCGGTAGAGTTTCTTTGCCTGGTGGCGGCTCATGGTTCTGCCGCTGCCGTGGGCTGTGGTGGCAAAGGTGGCGCTGCTGCTTCCGAGTCCGGCAAGCAGATAGGAGCCGGTCTCCATGCTGCCGCCGATGATGACCGGCTGGCCGGTCTCGCGGTAACAGGCGGGCAGCTCCGCTGCACCGGGCCCCAGTGAGCGGGTGGCGCCTTTGCGGTGCACCAGGACCTCGCACACTTTCCCCTTCACCGGGTGCCGCTCCAGTTTGGCGGTGTTGTGGGCCACGTCGTAGACCATCCGCATCCCCAGGTCAAAGGGGTCGCGGCCGAATGTTTCGCTGAAGACCTCCCTGATGCGGTGCAGGATCACCTGGCGGTTGGCAAAGGCCAGGTTGACGGCGCATTTCATGGCAGCGAAGTAGGCCTGCCCTTCGGGCGATTGGAACGGGGCGCAGGCAAGTTCGCGATCATCGACCGAGATGCCGTACTTGGCACCCATCACCTTCAGGAAGAGCTGCAGGTAGTCGGTGGCCACCTGATGGCCGAACCCCCGGCTGCCGCAGTGGAACATCACCACCACCTGGTTGGGGATGGTCAGGCCGAATGCGCGTGCCAGACGCTGGTCATGGATGTTTTCCTCGCGGACGACCTGGATCTCGCAGTAGTGGTTGCCGGAGCCGAGCGTGCCGAGCTGGCTGATGCCCCGCTCTATCGCCTTGTTGCTGACGGTTGTAGCGTCGGCCCCGGCAAAACATCCCTCTTCCTCGGTCCGTTCCAGGTCTTCGGGGATGCCCTGGCAGCCGACGCCGGTCGGTATCCGGGCAAAGAGGCGATTGACCAGTTCGTGCAGCCGCGGGGTCACCTCTTCTTCGGCCAGGCTGGTGAGGACCAGCCGCATGCCGCAGTTGATGTCGAAGCCGATGCCGCCGGGGGATATGACACCGGTGCGCGGGTCCATGGCAGCGACGCCGCCGATCGGGAAGCCGTATCCCCAGTGGCCGTCAGGCATGCAGAAGGCATAGTCGAGGATCCCCGGCAGGCACGCCACATTCGATACCTGCTCGAAGACCCCGTCATCCATTCCGGCAATCAGCCTGTCCGATCCGAAGATCCGTGCCGGCACCAGCATCCCCGGCTTATAGCCGAGCGGCAATTCCCAAACTCCCTCGCGGACTTTCCTGAGTTGGCGCGGTATGGTCATGGCGAACCTCCGTTGCCACGGGGACGTCTCTCCCGTGTATCCAAGCATACACAACCCTGTCTCCCTCCACAACTGCCCATCCGGGTCGCCTGGCACAACCTGCGAATAAGAGCGGCAATTTGACAACGGCATGGTATATTTTATCCCATATATGGAATGCTGATTGCTTGATTTGATATGAATTAATGTGTGCCATTTACCACTGTCCGTAACATGCCGAAGTAGAGGGATTTTTGTTTCGGGCTTGCATGGTCGGGGCCAGTCATTTCACCGGCAATCAGCATAATCAGCCGGAATTTGCCGGAGCGTGATCCAGAGTGAGGGATGATCAATCAGTTATGTGCCGAATAATATCGAAGGAGGTGAGCACCCATGAAGAAGCGTTATGTCCCACCGCGCGTGGTGGGGAGCGCAGCCGTGCATCCCTGCTGATGCGCGGAACAGTGCTGGATCGGGGCAACTTCCATGACGGAACGTTGCCCCCATTTTTTTGTCGAAACAGCTGTCCAGTGCGAAGAGGTTGAACGGTATGCGCTCGGGAATCGACTCCACAGGCCTGCCCCGGTCTCCACGCAGGAACCTGCTGATCAAGGCGCTTCCGCTGCTGGTCCTGGCGATCTCCCTGTCAACCACGTTCATTACGTGGGACATGGTCAAGAGCAGTATCCGGCAGAAGGCATTTACCGTCTACAAGAGACGGACATCGGACGTGATCTCCCATATCGTGAACCGGATGCAGAATCATGAACTGGTTCTCCTGGGAGGGAAAGGGCTGTTTACCCTCGGGATTGACGTCGACCGCAGAAAATGGCGCAGCTATGTCTCCTCGCTGCAGCTCGATCAGAACCTGCCTGGTATTCTCGGTGTCGGCTATGCCCAATGGTTGCCACGGGAGCAGAAGGACGCGCATCTTCGGAAGATCCGGTCAGAAGGTTTTCCCGAATACAATATCCTGCCGGCCGGCGATCGGCCGGTCTATTCCTCCATCGTCTATCTCGAACCATTCACCTGGAGAAATCAACGGGCATTCGGCTACGACATGTATTCGGAACCGACCCGCCGTGCCGCACTGGATCGGGCAAGGGACACTGGGGTTACGACCGTGTCCGGCAAGATCACCCTTGTGCAGGAAACCGAACGGAACAGGCAGAGCGGCATCCTGATGTGTGTCCCGGTCTATCGTCCCGGCATGCCGACCGATACCGTTTTGCATCGCAGGGAAGCGCTGCAGGGCTTCGTCTACAGCCCTTTTCGCATGAACGACTTCGTGTATGGCGCCGTTGACACGACTCCCACCGGGATCGCCTTCGAGATTTTCGATGGTGATACCACCCAGTTGGTCCGGATGATGTTCAGCAGCATCCCCGGCGATCCGTCGGCATTGCCCGGCGGGTATCAGCCGGATTTTGCCCATACGACCACGGTAGAGGTCTATGGCCGCACCTGGACGATCTCCTTTCTCAGCCTGCCTGAGTTTGCCCGCGAACTCGACCAGGGGCGGTCGACCGGGGTCCTCATTGGCGGTCTGATCGTCAGTGTGCTCCTGACGCTGATCACCCTTATCCTGAGGAACACCCGGGAAAAAGCGCTTGCCCTGGCAGGAAGCATGACCAATGAACTGCAGTTGAGCGAGAAGCGCTCTCGCGAGCAGTTCATGGAACTCAGCCAGCTCTACGCAAATACCCCGGCTGGCATCTTTGCGGTCGATCGGGAGTTGCGTTTCCTCCGCATCAACGAATATCTGGCAAGTTTCGCCGGAAAGTGCATTGAGGAGCATATCGGCCGCACGATTGCTGAAATCCTGCCTGCAGATTTTGCCGACTACCTCGTGAACCTCTGGCGGCCTGTCATCGAACAGGGTACTTGTGTCGACAATATCGAATTCGAGGCGGTGCTGCCGAACACGGGATCTGAGCGCAGGTCTTTCCTGGCCAATTTCTATCCGCTCAGAACCGATGGCGGCGGGGTTGCCGGGCTCATGGGGTCCGTGCTGGACATTACGGAGCGCAAGCAACTGGAGGCCCGGCTGCACCTGACCAACGTCGCCATGGACAGCATGTCCGATGCCGTTCACTGGGTGCTGCCGGATGCAACCATCTATGATGTCAACTTTGCCGCATGCCGGATGCTGGGGTATAGTCGTGAAGAATTTCTGCGTCTGAGCATTAAGGATATAGACGTCAGTTTCACTTGTGACGGGGAGCTGCGTAAGTTGAAAGAACTCGGTGAGATCCGGTTTGAAACGACCCATCGCACCAAGGCCGGCCGGGATATCCCGGTAGAGATTTCAGCCAATTACATCACATTCAACGGCACTGAATATGCCTGCGCCATTGTCCGGGATATCTCAGAGCGGAAACAGTCGGAACTGCTCAGGGAGCGGCTCATGCTCCGGCAGTGGGATATCCTGGACAACCTGCCGATGCAGGCATGGCTTACGGATGCGGAGGGGAGATTCGAGATCGTCAATGACGCATTTGCCGATGCCTGTGGCCGTCCGGTGCATGAAATTGTCGGCAGACGTCCCTGCGATATCCTGCCGCCGAGTCTGGCCAAATACCATGAAGCTGAAATACAGACTATTCGCTGTTCACAGGCGAGAACGGTTGTCGAACGGGAGATGTCGGACGAAAACGGCGTCCGCTGGTATCGCTTCTGTGCGACGCCGCTGTTCGATGAACTGGGGACAGTGGTCGGTGCTACGGGTATCGTTCAGGAGATCACTGCGCACAAGCGAACCGAGGAAATCCTTGAACAGGCACGTGTAGAGCTTGAACGCCAGGTACGGGAACGGACGTTGTCGCTGCTCACTACCAACTACCAGCTGCAGCAGGAGGTGGAAGACCGCAAACGGGTAGAGAGCGATCTGCGTGAATATCAGAAGAGGCTGGAAACCATGGCTCTTGAGTTGTCGCTTGCCGAGGAACGGGAGCGATGCCGCATCGCCGGCGAGCTGCACGATCAGGTGAGTCAGCGCCTTATCCTGAGCAAGATCAAAATCAGCACACTGGCGAGCCGGTTGTCCGACAACTGCCATGAGCAGGCGTTTGAAGAGCTTCTGCAGCTGGTCGACCAGTCGATTCATGACATCAGGACGCTGACGTTTCAGATGCGGCCGCCCATCTTGGCCAATGCCGGGCTGGAGGCGGCCGTGGCATGGCTGGCAGAGGAGATTCAGGAACAATACGGTATCGCGGTCGATTATGTCAACCTGGGAGCCGATGACCAGAAACCGGTGCATTTTGAATATGAAATCCGTTCAACGATTTACCAGGTGGTGCGCGAACTGCTCTTGAACGTGGTCAAGCACGCCGGCACCCAATCGGCGCGAATCTGCATGGATCGCCAGGCCGACTCGCTCGTCATAACCGTTGCCGACGACGGCGCCGGCTTCGATACCTCCGGCCCGGTGGTAAAAAACCTGAACAGCGGCGGCTATGGCCTGTTTAACGCCCAGCAGAGGATCGAATACATGAGGGGAGAGTTGAAGCTGGAATCGGTTCCTGGGAAAGGGACGCAGGCCACTATCATGGTGCCTATGGCCATTGTCTGAGCAAGGAAGAGGGGACGATTGTGAGTCTGAAGATATTGATTGCCGACGATCATCGGATAGTGCGCGAAGGGTTGCGGGCTCTATTGGAAAAGGAACCTGATTTCCAGGTTGTGGCTGAGGCGTGCAATGGCGAAGAGGTGTTGCGGCTTGCCCGCTTACACCGTCCTGACGTCATAGTCATGGACATTACCATGCCTGATCTGAACGGGATAGATGCGACTCGCCAGATTGTCAGCGAAATGGGTTCGGTGCGTGTCCTGGCCCTCTCCATGGAATCCGACCGCAGGTTTGTCGTTGAGGTGCTGAAGGCTGGCGCTACCGGTTACGTGCTGAAGGACACCGCCTTTGCCGAGCTGGCGACGGCCATTCGGACCGTTGCCGCTGATGAGCCGTATCTCGGGCCGGGCATTACGGAGTTGATCATCAAGGATTATCTGCAGAGGATTCCTGAAAACGTTTCGGTCGTCTATGAAAATCTCACCCTGCGGGAACGCGAGATCCTCAAGATGATAGCTGACGGCAAAAACGCCAAGGAGATCGCCTTTGCATTTCACGTCAGTGTGAA
Source organism: Geobacter sp. (assembly GCA_016223015.1). Taxonomy (GTDB): domain Bacteria; phylum Desulfobacterota; class Desulfuromonadia; order Geobacterales; family DSM-12255; genus Geoanaerobacter. The sequence goes on from JACRPV010000072.1 coordinate 11,553, forward strand.
GACCGTTGACAACCAGCGGCATAGCATCATGAAAAAACTCAACCTCTACAGCATTGCCGAACTCACCAAGTATGCCGTGCGCGAAGGGCTGACCTCTCTGACAGGACATTAGCCGCAGGGGAGCACGGATACTAGCCGAGCAGGTTGTTTTTCGTGAAGTAGAGGGCCAACTCCGCGTTGCTTGAAATATGCAGCTTCTGCATGATCCGCGTACGGTACGTCGCCACAGTCTGCTTGCTCAGGCACATTTCTTCGGCAATGCTCTTCGGTTTTCTCCCCTCGACGATCCTTCGTGCGACCTCAAATTCCCGGTTGGATAGTGCCGGTGGCGATGCCGGAGTGTCGTTAGAGCGGAGCAGCTCCTTGCAGAGCAGATCCCCCAATTGCGCTGTGACATAGGTATCGCCATTGAGCAGCTTGGTGACGGCCGCAGCGATCTCCTTCAGAGTCAGATAGCCGCGCGCTCCAGCCCGCATGGCCCGTATGGCATATTGATCCTCCGGGTGGACGCTCATGACGAGAATCGGCGGTAGGGTGCGGCTGTCCATTTTCTGGATGGTCTCGATGCCGCTCATCCCCGGCATTGAAATATCCATGATTACCAGGTCGTATCGTTTTGCGGCAGTCTTCACCAATGCTTCGCTTCCCAGCGAAGCTTCGTCGAATGCGGCATCGGGGACAATTTCCGCAAGAATGCTCATCATTCCCTTGCGCACGATGGCATGATCGTCAACAATCAGAATCTGCCTCATATTCCCCCCCCTCTTCGCAATGTAGTGGAATGCAGTAACTGCGGTCCAACTGTTCCCGGTCGGTGTTGTGGCCGCTTCCTTCATTAAAGCCAGGCCCGCTCCCGGATTTCCTGCAATCCATAGGTCTGTGGGAGTCGGCTGAGAGAACCTCTCTGTCAACGAGTCGTATTAAAGTATATAAGGTTTCCCGCTAAGCAAAATGGGGGGTTTTGTACCCATGGGTTCGTAATTTCCCGGAATCATCTGCAGTCGGATCGTTCTGCCGATGTCCGTGCAGCCTTGATTCCGTTCGCATGATCAGCAGCAACGCAGCGACATCAGGCAATGCCCGGCTGCATCATCCGCTCGACAGCATCTCCCGGCTTTTTCACAGCTCACATTTTCCCCTCTGACAAAGGGACGTCAGTTCCCCGCACGTAACTGAAACAACTACACATAATTCATTGAAAGTGGGTATTAGTCGGCATTCATTATTCCCGATACAATGAACACGGCGAAACGATGAAATGTACCGTTGTGCCAAGCTTTAGCAATGGAGCATGCAGTTGGGGACGGTAAGAGGAATATCACTGTCAAGGGGGACACTATGCATTTTTGGAGAAACATGAAGATTCGCAACAAACTCCTGGTACTGATCGTAATGAGTTCTTTAACGCTGATCGCTACCGGCATTCTCGGCATTGTCAATATGGGGAGGATAAACAGCGGCCTTGGCGAAGCCAACGCAAATATGCAGAAGGTGTCGCTGATGGATGAGATGAAAAGCGACTTTCTCGGCATGCGCCTCGACATCGTCTATCTCATGGCGCTTAGAGACCGAAACCTGGTCGCCGAGAGGATTGGCAAATTCGACGAGAAGGTTGCGTCGGTTCAAGAGAAATTGAAGAAGATCGAACAGGTAGAGCACACCGCCGAAGAAAAGGCATGGATCAAGGAGTTTCAAGATGGTTTCGCCGCCTATGCGGCAAACAGTGCGACGATGAAGACCCTTGCCCAACAGGCGAGTCTGACCGGAGCGGAAAAGCAGTATGCGGATCTGCGGGAATATGCGCAGAAGAAGCTGGCGCCGCTGTATGCCGCACCAGCCGAAGCGATCTCCCGTGTGGTGCAGTTCAATATCAAGGAGAGCGAGCAGGAGTATCTGAACGATACCCGCATGTATCACCGGATCGTGACCTTCACTGGAATCCTCATTGCATTCTGCGTACTGGCCGCGATTGGCATGGGGATCCTGATCATGACGTCCATAACCAGGCCGCTGGCAAAGGTTTCTGCGGTAGTGGCCCGTGTTGCTGCTGGTGACCTGACGGTGGCAACCGAGGTTGAAAGTCGAGACGAGATGGGGGGGCTGGCAAAGGATGTGGACTCCATGGTGACGAATCTGCGGGAAATCGTTTACAGCCTGGATGCCAGTTCTACCCAGGTTGCGTCTGCCGCGACAGAGCTCTTTGCCATAGCCGATCAGATGGCCACCGGAACCAATGAAGTGGCTGCCCAGGCCACGACCGTTGCCACGGCCGGCGAGGAGATGGCCGCTACATCGACCCAGATAGCCAGTAACTGCTGTGCGTCCGCGGATAATGCCAACGAAGTGAGCGCCTCGGCGCAACGGAGCGTCGGCATTATTCATGAAACCATTGAGGGGATGACGCGGATAGCCAACAAAGTCAGCGAAACAGCGAAAACCATGGGGAAACTCGGCGAGCGAAGCGACCAGATCGGCGTCATCGTCGGCACCATCGAGGATATTGCCGACCAGACCAATCTTCTGGCATTGAACGCCGCCATTGAGGCTGCCCGGGCCGGTGAGCAGGGGCGGGGGTTTGCCGTGGTCGCGGATGAAGTCCGGGCACTGGCGGAGCGTACCACAAAAGCCACCAGGGAGATCGGCGAGATGATCCATGCCATTCAGAAGGAGGTAAAAGATATCGTTGTTGCCATGGAAGACGGGGTCACAGAAGTGGAGAGCGGCACAAGGAATGCCGGGCGATCGGGAGAGGCGTTGCAGGCGATTCTCGAACAGGTTTCCGCCGTTACGGAGCAGATCAGCCAGATTGCAACGGCAGCCGAGCAGCAGACATCTACGACAGCCGAAATAGCAAACAACATCATGCAGATAACCCAGGGTATCGAGCAGACATCCCAGGGGACCCAGGATGCATCGGCTGCCGCAAACGAGCTGTCAACGCTGGCCGAAGCCCCCAAGGGGATAGTCGGCCGCTTCCAGGTCGAGGGGAAAGCCATGGCTGTGTGACGCCGGTACGGGCGGTTTCCGGGCAGGATACAGGATATTGCCACTTTTGCGAGCGGCATAACCGGTGACGCGGTAACCATACACCGTGATTGCACAATGGGGGTATTATCTTATGAAGACCGCAAAGGCCATTGATAAATCCTCGAGGCACAATGCGTATGTTACGACAATCTGCCCGTTTGTCGTGAATCCCATGGTTGAATGCTATTGCATCATTGTTGGCAGCAACAACATCAGGCTGGAAAAGGCCTTGTACTATTGTGGCGACAATTTCAGGCAGTGCACGTATTACAAGCAGCAAAGCAAATAAAAATAACCGTTTCTGAACATTCCCGTGATGTGATGATACTTAATGTGGGGAGGAGTGATGGAGAATATTCGAGTCATGGTTGTTGATAATGATTCAAATGATGAGATTATTACCATGTGAGAACGGTACGGATGGATCGCATAGAGAGGCAGGTCATAATAGATGCGCTGTGGTGCTATGAATGATAGGCGCTGTCGTGCGGGGAAAACGATCGGGAGGTGCTGTCCCGGCATGTGAGTTTCCGAAAGTGCATAGATGACGATTCGCGTAAAATCTCTGGCCATTGTTCTCGTTGCGTGGGCAGGTCTCATGGGTATCTCGTATGGGGCCTCTCAGCTTATCCTCATGAAGAGCTTCCGCTCTCTGGAAACGGAAGAGCTGCATCGCAACCTCGGCAGGGTGGTCGATGCCATTAATGAGGAACTGTGCGCCCTCGAACGATCGACGCAGGACTGGGCGGAATGGGGTGACACATATGCGTACATGAAGGACCGGAATGCCGAGTTTATCCGGAAAAACGTGAATAGTACGCCGTTTATCTCCCTGAAACTGAATTTGATGCTCTTTGTGGATTCTCGCGGGAGACTGGATTACGGCAAGGCATTTGACCTGCAGCGAGGGGCGGAGGATCCCCTTTCGGAATCGGTTCGACGGTACATACTAGCCAATCCCCGAATTATCGGCATTGGCGACAGCAGGGTCGTGGCACGGGGTATCGTCTGTCTCCCCGAGGGGCCGATGCTCTTGTCGGCGCGGCCGATCCTCGACAATGAGCGGAGGGGGCCGTCCCGCGGCACCCTTGTCATGGCACGCTTCCTTGATAAGGCCGGGATCCGGGCAATCGGCGCGCGGACGCATCTGGCCGTGGATATCTCCCCTCTCTCGATTGCTCAGCAAAAAGAGGCGCTGCACTCCCCGCCTCCCGGCATGCTCCCGCCTAAGGATAGAGACCCCATATACCTGGAAGAGCCGCAAGAAAATACCATCTCCGGGTATACCTTTTTCAAGGATGTGAATGGCGCGGATGCTCTCCGCGTCAGGGTCGCCCTGTTGCGGGACATCTATCACTCAGGGGCCGCAAGTGTACGCTATTTCATCATCACGCTTATCGGGGCAGGCGTGGTCTTTTCGACGCTCATTCTGCTGCTGCTGGAGAAGCTGGTCCTTTCACGTGTCGCCGTGCTCGGGCAGGAGGTTCATGAGATCGGCGTTTCCGGGTACCTGGACAGCCAGGTTGCCGAAACCGGCAATGACGAGCTGACAACCCTGGCGGCATCGATCAACGGGATGCTCAGGGCGCTCTGCACGGCCGAAGCGCACTACAGGTCGCTTGTGGAACAGCTTCCAGCGGTTATGTACATCCTGTCGGCCGATCTGACGAACAGGGTCCACTACATGAGCCCCCAGATCGTCTCTCTGCTGGGGTATACCGCGGAGGAATTCAAGGCCGATCCACTGTTCTGGTTGGGGAAGATCTTCCCGGAAGATCGGGAGCGCGTCCTGACCCGGCTTTCCTACTGCCAGGCAGAGAACCTCCCTTTTTGCGATGAGTACCGGATGGTGGGGCGTGATGGCGAGATTCGCTGGTTCTCCGATCAATATGAGTACGTGCGGCACGGATTAGGTTCCGACCATTATGTCCTCGGGTTGATGTTCGATATAACCAGGTTGAAGCAGTGCGAGGACTCTCTCAGGCTTTCGTTGGCCAAGGCAGAAGCGGAACGGGCGAAAAACGAGGCGTTCATTGCCGGGTTGGGAGATCCGATCAGTGTCCAGGATACGGATTTCAGGATACTTTTTCAGAACCATCTCAGCAGAGAGGAGATGGGCGACCACGTGGGAGAATTCTGCTTCCAGGCCTATCACGGCCTGAATGCCGTGTGCGATGGCTGTCTCATGGTGGAAGCCGTGCACGACGGGAAAGTCCACCAGGGGGAATATGAGGTGGACCGGGGCTATGGGAAGCGTTCCCTGGAGGTAACCGTATCGCCGGTCAAGGATTCAGCAGGTAACATCATTGCGGCCATTGAGCTCACCAGGGACATCTCCGAGCGCAAGGAAGCCGATGGCAAGCTCTTGTACATGAGTACGCACGACTTGCTGACCGGTCTTTACAACCGTGCATTTTTCGACGAGGAATTGACCAAACTGTCGCGGGGAAGGCAGTATCCCGTGAGTATAATCGTTGCCGACCTGGATGGCCTGAAGGCCGTTAATGATACCCTTGGGCATGCGACCGGGGACCGGTTGATCCAGATGGCGGCACAGGTGCTGAGCGAAGCATTTCGAGCCGAGGATGTGGTTTCCCGGATCGGAGGGGACGAGTTTGCGGTCTTGCTGCCGGATACCGATGACCTGGCTGCCCAGGTTGCCGTGGAACGGATTCGGCACTGCCAGAACCAGATGAATGAGTCTGGGCGCGGGCTGAACATCAGCATGTCCCTCGGCGTCGCGACCGCGAAGACGAAAAAGGAGCTGGTATCGGCGTTGAAGCTGAGTGACGAACGGATGTACCGCGATAAGTATGCCAAGAGCTGCAGGCGGATGGATAACGGTTGCCCTGCCAGCGTGTGACTCCGTGTCTGGCAAAGATGACAAATGCCACGGTCGCGAGAATTTCTAAATCATCAAAGAGGATATGGGCCGTCTGCCGGAGTCATGAGGCTTTCATTTCCCTGCTTGTTTGATATGCTTTGGGCATTGTTTGCGTTGATGCGGAATCCCTGAAGCGATGGAGGGGATATGGTCAGGTATATCGAGGTGAAAAGCCGGGCACGGTCTGAGTTTATCGATATCACCGAACAGGTGCATGAGGTTGTGCGGAGTTTTGGCGTACGAAGTGGCATGTGCCACCTCTTTGTGCTGCACACGACTGCCGGGATCACCGTGAACGAAGGCGCAGACCCCGCTGTTCAGCGGGACATTGTCGGTTTCCTCAATAAACTGGTCCCCAACGACCCCTATTTCACCCATGCTGAAGGGAATTCGGACGCCCATATCAAGTCCATGCTGGTGGGGACTTCACAGCGGATCTTCGTGGACAACGGCAAGCTGGTGCTCGGCACCTGGCAGTCCATCTATTTTTGCGAGTTTGACGGCCCCCGTGCACGGAGGGTGGCGGTCAAGATTACTGCCGATGAAGTCTGAACTGCCCATCTTGCGGAAATGAGGCTCTCTCCTCATGCCGGAGCAAGCGTTTCGTCGCACAGCCGACGATAACGTTCCTCGCCGGACAGAAACCGTTCGATCCTCACACCAAACCCGCTTTTCTTGACCAGCCGGATCATCTGAGGCGGGACCTTTTTTGCCCACATCACCCTTCCCACCATGGAAACCACCTGCTCGTCGGCAAGTATCAGGTTGATCGTGACCCTGGTGCCCGGTTGCGCGATATTCGTCGTCTTGATAAACATTCCATCGGGGCTGATATCTTCGGTAAAGGCCAGTCGGTTGGGATCATCGATGCCGAAGCGGAGTGCAAACCTCCTGCGTCGGCGTTTCAGAATGCGTTTCTCGGCCATAATCTCCTGCTCGTGTCGGTAGGATGCTTGCTGCGGGGAAGTATACCACTACCTTTGGAGTGTGCAATCCGCCGGTGCAGGAGCTTCCCTGTGCATGTGCAATTCTGATGCTCGCTGTATGGGAAGTGTGCAGCATCGGCGATCCGCAGACATTGGCGCGCGCTTAAAAAAATAAACTTTACTGTTGGTTATGTTTGAAAATAAGATGGCATAGGACGTGATAGAAGTTTGTCTGTGAAGCAGAACCACATTGAACTGCCGGAGAGAAACTGCCATGGAAAAACGAAGATTCGTTCGGGTTCCCCTGAAGGTGGAGGCATACGTCAGCTGTCGATCCATTGCCTTCAAAGGCGAGGTGGCAAACCTGAGCCTGAATGGGATGTTTATTGCCTGCAATGAAACCCTTGAGGAAGGAGATATTGCCAGGATTACCCTTTATCTGACCGGTACCAGCAGGAGACTGGATGTTTCCATTACTGCAAACGGTCGGGTCATCAGGGTCGGCGAGGGGATGGTTGCATTCCAGTTCCAGGATATGGATCTTGATTCGTTTGCCCAGTTGCGCAATATCATTTCATTCAATGCCGGTGATGCGGACCGGGTCATAAACGAGTTCATGCATGCGGTGGTGCTGGCGGACCATGAGGAGCGAAAGGCTTCCTGACCGACTACAATCGCCGGTGTAACAAAAGAGGCCGCTTCCCGTGGGGGAGGCGGCCTTTCGTTTTTCGGATGAATAGTCACGATAGGGAAACGGCTATTCGATCACCTTCGGGACGCGGAAGAAGTCGCCCACTCGGTCAGGCGCGGCGGCAAGCGAGAGGTCCACCGCAAGTGACGGTGACGTGACATCTTCACGGAAGGCGTTTTCCATGGGAACTGCATGGGCCGTGGGTGAAACCTGGGAGGTGTCGAGTTCGTTCAGTTTCTCCACATAGGCCAGTATGGCATCCATCTGGCCGGTGAAGGTGTCGACCTCCTGTTCGCTCAAATCGAGCCGCGCCAATTTGCCAACGTGTTCCACATCTTCTCTGGTTATCTTCATCTGCCGGTTTCCTCCCTATGCCTGCAATTGCTCTATCGTTTCTAACACGGCTGGCGGAAAAAGGCAATGTCCGCTATGGTCCGGTCAAGCCATTGCCGGCGCTTCATGAGCATGATGATTGTGCAGAAAGATGGCCGGCAGGGAATTCTTAACGGTTCACTCCCTTGAATTAGCCACAGCGGCTGTTATACTTCAGCCAATGAGCTGTATGCCCTTTACAGGAGGGGTGTTTGGACTGGACGTGCTGCTGGCACAAGGATGTGATTGCCCCTGAGGAGTGCCCCTATATCGAGGGGGGGGAGGAGTACCTTTACGCCGCTCAACGGAGACGGATTCTGGAGAAGTGCCTCGAATGCCCCCGCTTCACCGTTGACATCCAGCGGATGAGAGATTCCGGAGAGCAGCTGGCGCCGCTCTTTTCCATCCTTACCAATGAATTCCTCGACATGAGGATCCGCCTCCAGTCCATGGATGGATTCCTCAACAGCAAAACGCGTGAAATCCGTTTCCTCCACGAATTGAACACCGTCCTGCAGACCTCCATGGACCTGGATGAGATCCTCTCCGTTGCCATGACCGCCATCACCGCCGGCAAAGGGTTCGGGATGAACCGCGCCTTTCTGCTGATGTGCGACAAGGAGCAGCAATACCTTCGGGGCTATCTGGGCGTCGGGCCGCGCACCTACGATGAGGCCTGGCACATCTGGGAGGAGGTCAGCCGCAACGACCTTTCACTCAAGGAGATGGCCCGCCAGTTCCAGATCAACAAGCTCTCTTCCGAGAAGGTCAAGTTCCACGATATCCTGGAACGGCTCACCATCCCTTTAAGCGACCAGGATCACATCCTCAATCGGGCTCTGCGCGAAAAACGGCCGATCATGGTGGAAGATGCATTCCACAACTCCCAGGTAAATTTCCAGTTTGCCCAGACGCTCGGTGTCGACAGCTTTCTCGTCATGCCTCTCGTTTCCAGCAACCGGCGGATCGGGGTCATTATTGCGGACAACTGCATCACCCATCGGCCCATCACCCAGCAGGATATTCAGTCGTTGGAAACCTTTGCCTTCCCGGTGGGGTTTGCCCTGGTGCGGGCGTCGCTGTACGAACGGTTGCAGGAAGAGGTCGACAAGCTGACAGTGGCGAACCGGAAGCTGCAGGAACAGCAGGAACTCATCGTCAAGATGGAGAAGATGGCCCTGGTGGGGAGGATCACGTCGAGCATCGCCCACTCCATCCGCAACCCGCTGATGGTCATTGGCGGCTTTGCCCGCTCCCTGCTCAAGGATGTCACCGTTGACGACCCGAAGAAGGAGTATCTCGGCTCCATCGTTCAGGAGGCCAGGCAACTGGAGGATGTCCTGGAAGAGATCCTGAACTATTCGGAATCGCTCTACCCGGTCAAGGACCGCTGGGATATCAATCAAGTGGTGGCAGGTATCTGCCGTGAATTGCAGGACCGTTTCGAGGCGGAGCAGTGCGGCTGCCAGATGGAGCTGGCAAATGAGCTCCCCATGCTGTTCATAGATTACAAGCAGATATCCTATTGTATCCGCACCATCCTGAGCAGCGCTCTCGACTATCGTGTGAGAGGGGGGAAGATCATTGTCAAGACCTGGCACGAGGGGGATGCGGTGCTCGTCTGTGTGGACGACCGGTTCAGCACACTTACCACCTCAGCTTGGGATTCGCTGGTGACTCCGTTTGCCGAAACACAGGAGCTTGGCGTGGGGGTGGGCCTTCCGCTCTGCCGGACTATCCTGGAGAAATCGGGACACCGGTTGTCGCTCGAAAATCTGCCCGAAGGCGGGATTCGTTACATCATTCAGTTGCTGCAACATAAGGAGGAATGAACAGATGGCACGGTTATTAGTTGTGGACGACGAGGCCAGCATCAGGCTCCTCTATGCCCAGGAACTCGGCGAGGATGGCCATGATATCGTGACTGCAGGGACTGCGGTCGAGGCGGCGGAGAAACTGAAAGGCGAACACTTCGACCTGATCGTGCTGGATATCAAGCTGAAGAACGAGAGCGGGCTGGACCTTTTGCAGAAAATCGTCAAGGAGCGGCATGACATGCCGGTGATCCTCTGTACGGCTTTTTCGTGTTACAAGGACGATTTTTCCGCCTGGCTGGCCGATGGGTATGTGGTGAAGTCCAGTGACCTGCAGGAGCTGAAGGACGAGATCAAGCGTGTCCTGGAAAAGAAGAAAGCTGCCCGCGGCTGATACCTCGGGCATGTCCTGCATTGTAATGTCTATACATAAAGGAGAAACGCATACATGAAAGCTGTCATCATGGCGGGTGGTTTCGGTACCCGCATCCAGCCGCTCACCAGCAACATCCCGAAGCCGATGATTCCGCTCCTGAATCGTCCCATCATGCTGCATATCGTCGAACTCCTGAAGAAGCACCAGATTACCGATCTGGTGATGCTCCTCTATCATCAGCCGAGTGTGATCAAGAATTTTTTCCGGGATGGAGCCGATTTCGGCGTGAAGATCACCTATGTCACGCCGCTGGAAGACATGGGGACCGCCGGAGCGGTGAAGTGTGCGGAAAAGTTCATTGATGAACGTTTCCTGGTAATCAGCGGCGATCTCCTGACCGATTTCAACCTGCAGAAGATCATCGATTTTCATGCCGACAACAAGGCCCTTGCTACCATCACGCTGACGCCGGTGAAGGACCCCCTCCAGTGCTGGGTGGTCATCACCGACAAGAACCGCCGGATCACCCAGTTCCTGGAGAAACCGGGGTGGGGCGAGGTCATTTCCGATACGATCAATACCGGTATCTACGTGTTCGAGCCGGAAATCTTCACGTACATCCCTGCGAATGAGAACTTCGACTTTTCTCAGGATCTTTTCCCGAAGCTGCTGGAGAAGCAGGAACCGCTCTTCGGTTATACGGTGAAGGGATACTGGCGCGATATCGGCAATACCGACTCCTACCGTGAGGCTCACCACGACATATTCCGCGGCAAGATCAACGTGAAGATCGATGAACCCAAGCAGGA
>JACRPV010000198.1:0-17924 GCA_016223015.1 Geobacter sp.
ATGCCGGCCGGATCAGCTTCGAGATCGCCCCCTGCGAGGCTCTCCCGTTTGCCGATAGTCGCTTCGACAGCATCACCATCGCCTTCGGCATCCGCAACGTGGTGGATCGCCCCCAGGGGCTCAAGGAGATGCACCGCGTCCTGAAACCGGGAGGCAGGGCAGTAATCCTCGAATTCTCCATGCCTGCCTCGCCCCTGTTCGAGAGGCTCTACCGCTTCTACTTCCTCACGGTACTCCCCCGTATCGGTGGCCTATTTTCCCGGAAGAGCGCCTATCAGTACCTCCCCGATTCGGTGCTGGAGTTCCCCCCCCGCGATGCATTCAAGGGGCTGATGGCAACTGCCGGCTTCCGCAACGTCACCCACCATGACCTCACCTTCGGCATTGCCACGGTCTATGTGGGGGAAAAATAACCCGACCGCGTGACCCAATGAAGATGGCCACCATCCGATCCGCCCCCGTTTGATGTGTGCAGCAGTATCGTTTTACCCCTTTCCTTGGAAACAACCGTCATTCCCCAGCAAGAGTTTCCGCATATGAAGGGATCGCCCCACCACCCTCCTTCTCACCCTCGATCGAAACCAGTTCCGCAGTAACCCGGCCAAGAGGGATGGAAGTCTCCACCCGGACCGGTGCCCGGTACAGGTCGTCTGTCAGCCAGATAAGGATATCTCCGGTCCGGCGGAAAAAACCGGCCGTTTTCAGCACGGGGTGAACGACCAGCGTATCGACCTCGCGCAAACCGCTCAGATGAAGTCGCTCCTTCCGCAGCACCTCGACGCTCGTGGGATCATATTCATTACTGTCAAAGAGGTGCAACACAACCTGCTTGCCCACCGCCAACGGCTGGCTGCGCAGGTAGTAGAAGCCCGAGACCAGATCCATCACGTCATACCGGGGAAGCGGATGGTTGGCGTACCGGTTGTGCAGACGGTCGACCCAGAAGGCGTTCCTCTCCCGCAACATCAGCGTAAAACCGCTGTCGCCGATAAACTCGCCTTCGTGTTGTCTGATCCTGGTGAGCAGGTAGTTTCCATTGATCAGCCGGGTGTCCACAGAGACATCCACCTGATAGATGCCGGAGATGAAGGGATTGGAGGTGATCCGGGTCGAGATCCGTACCTCGCCATTGCGGTTTGTCGCGTCCATCACCGCCGTGCCGACCGGCACGCCGTAGAGGATGATCCGGTAGGTGAGCTTTTCACGGGCCAGCGGCACAAACTCGTCACCCCGGCGTATTGACTTCTGTGGCAAAACGGCAGCGGACCCGACAACGGCAAGGGGACGAGCAGGGTCGGTCCGGCTTTCCGGAGAGGACGGTGGCTTCTTCGTATCGCAGGCAACCTCTGGTTCCGGGTCCATCGCGGGATGAGGGGCACTTTCCGGATGCGGTGCGACCTCAGGTATTGCGGGAGTAGCGATGAGGCTGCCGGGTTTCGACTCAGCGGCACTCGGCGTATTGCCCCGAGATCCAGCACCAACCGGTGCTCTGGCATTGCGCGCGTCCGTCATTCCCCCCGCTTTCCCAGCAGGGACAGCAGAGACCTCAGCCAGGAGGTCGGCACTGATCGCTGGCAGGAGCGGAACCGGCGCACGGAATGCAAACGGCTCGAACCATCCCATGCCCATGCTAACCACCAGGTGCATCAACAGGGAATAAAGGATGAATGAAGCCGGCGATCCATATTTTAGAGAAGAGGCTCTCATGGATTCATCAAGTTGTTACGACCCTTAACCGGACGACCTACGAACCGGTGCACGAATGAAAAAGCCGGGCTCCCAAGGGAGCCCGGCGGTTAGAGGCATTACATCCCGTAGACTAAGGACGCGATGCGGTATAGGCCCCGGTGGTTCCGGCAGGTGCGCCGAACCAGAGCGCTGCATCAGGGTAAGTTGTCGCATCGATAGAGATGGTGCCGTTCAGCACACCGTTGTCCATCCAGTCGATGGAGTCGAAGATCAACCGCTTGGCATAGTAACGGTTGTGCACATAGGCGCAGGGCTCGTCGCCGATCAGCTTGCCGTTCTGGTATGCGCCGTAGTCGTTGTCGGATACCGGCTGTGCAGGTACCTGGTTGTTGTAGTTGGACGAGGTGATTGCATAGCCGAGGTAGTTGAGATACCCGGCAAGGTTGGACACATAGTTGTTCAGGACGGTGGATGCCTGGGTATACCCGGCCTTCTCTTCTTCGAGTTTCGCAGGGGTCATTTCATACTGGCCACCCGGAGTATGGCAGGTATTGCACAGAGCCTGGTTGTTGATGGCAGTGATGGTAGCGCCAGTCAGGGTTACCGAAGCGAAGGTGTGGCTCGGCTTGCCGTCGGAAACGGCAGGTGCCATGTGACAGGATGCACAGGCGCCATCGGCATTCAGGCCGATTGCGGCCACCAACTGCACCTGCTGTGGCGCTGCCGCGGCCGCCGTGGCAGACCACGCATGCAGTGGACTTGCCGGTGCCGGCAATGATAACGGGTTGACTGTTATAGGTGAAGGAGAGGATGGCCTGGGTGGTATTGCGCAGAGCGCCGGTACCCGCATCCTTGTGACAGCCCCAGCAGTAGAGGAGTTCATTCTGCCGGTTTGATCCGCCGGTGGCGTTCCAGGAAGCCAGGTGGCTATAGGTGTTGGGCGACGACGAGCTGGTTGCCACATAACCCGTAAGGTCGGTAGTCTGGTTGACCAGGTAGTTGGAGATACCGGTTGCGGTATGGCACATCTGGCAGTCACCGCGGGTGGAGTTATCGTCCCAGTTGTAGTGACTCCATGAGTTGGTGTTGGTGTCGACATAGGCGGCAGTAACGGCATCAACCTCGGCTGCAGTGCGCAGGTTCCCCGCGCCAGCGGTGTACTTGGCGGTCAGCAGCCCACCGGCGTGGCCCGACTGGGCCCAGTCAGTGTGAATGGTGGAACTCGCAGCTGCAGGCGCCGACCCGCCGGTGTTGGTCTTGGACTCGTGGCCGTGACAGTCGAAGCACGGTCCTTTGTAGCTGGCGTCAGTGGTATTGGTCAGGCGGATTGCGTAGCCGGTGATCAGCGTATTGCTGTGGTCAGCAGGGTTCATGGAGGTCATGTTGGCGAACGGCAGCGTCAACATATTTACCATTGTCTTTTCCTTGTGGGTGGTGACAAGGGTTCTGTTCCAGCGGGTATTGTGCTCGTACTTCAGCGTGCCGGAGGCGGCAGTGTTCGAGGCAATGACCCTGGTCTGGTTGTAGTTGTACAGGTTGTGGCAGCTGGTACAGAGGTTGAACTGGTCGGTCCTGCCGCTCTTGCTCGCATTCCAGAGCACTACATTCCCGTTGATATCCCTGGCTTTTACGCCGCGCAGACCAGCGCCATGCTGATGGCAGGTCTCGCATTTGAAGGCAGTGTAACCGGTGGTGACTACTGGCGGTCCATAGGCGGCGTTGTCCAGCACACCGGGGTAGGTTGTAGCGCCAATGGTCCCGGATGCCAGTTCACCGGTGTAGCCTGACTGGTTGGAGAGCACCGCAATCTCATGGGTATGGCAGCGTGTGCAGAGGGCGGTCGTGGTATGTGATGGGGTCCCGGTGGCATGGTTGGACGTAGCAAACTCCGTGTTGGCGTTAGTCGCCGGAGCAATCGTTGCTACACCGGCAACCGTGAAGGATGTGACGCCGTCGTGGCAGGTAGCGCAACGGTTCGCATCGGGAGCCGGATACGGGATCGGGCCGACGCCATTGTGCATGGCCCCGCCGCCATGGCAGCTCTCGCAGCCGAGGCCGTCCTGGTTGTGGGGGGAATTCTGCTGGTACTGGGTGACAATGCTTTCGCCTGTCAGAGCTTCGGTAACCGCACTGTGGCACTGGATACAGGCAGTATCGCCAACCTTGGCAACGCTATCCAGCGATGCCCCCGAATCTCTGCTGTCGGAACCGCAGCCACCGAGAGCCGATGCCAACAGTACCGAAGCAAGTAATGCAGAATACTTGAATACTTTTCTACTCATGCTGTTTCCTCCTTGCGTGATATAGCCTTAAATTAATAGGTCCCAGGCAGGTGGCACTTGCGGCATACCTTGCCGTCGGTCCGCTCTCGGAAGTTCCCGGCTCTCCAGCTCTTGGGATGGGGACGTACCTTGCCGCTCGAATGGCACTGGATGCAGACATCCCCTTCGGGGTGACACGATGCGCACGACTGCAGATTCCGTCTTGCCTCGGTTGCGTGTTCAGAGGCATTTGCCGGCGAATATCCCTGCCCGCCCGTTCCGAGCATCATATGTGACTTGATCCTCAGGCTCCCCTTCGGGAAACGGCTGTGGCACTCGTTGCAGTATTTCTGATCGTGACAGCGCTTGCAGGATTGCGGGTTATCCTGGGCCTTGATCGGATGGATGCTGATGAAATCGCTGCGGTGGCTCTTGGGTATGTAGTTCAGCCGTGCCGCGTCCGTTTCGAGCTTGGCGTCGATGCCGCCGCCCGAATGACAGTCAAGACAGAACGACTGCTTGTGGCACTCTCCGCAGTTATGGCCAGCGCGACTCGCCACGGTACGATGCCCCCGAACCCAGTCGGCATCATGGTTGGGCGCTATCCCTTCGCCTTTGTGGCAGTCATTGCAATCGGACAGCTTCATGTCCGCATAGTCCTTGTGGGACTGCTTCTGGGCTGCCGCCTGCTGGACATACAGAACGGAAAGCACGCCGATGAACATCAGAAAACAAAACTTCTTCACAGGTGCTCCTCCTTTCTAAAAGTCAATATCAAACCCCAGCCGGCCGCTGACGTTTTCCTCGTAATGAACGTTCACGTCGTTCTGAATCCGTCCCGATACGGCCATGTTCTTGGCGATTTTGTACTTTCCTCCCAGCCAGTAGCGACGGGCAATCTCCTCATTGGTAAGACTGTCGCGCTGGTAGGCGTCATAGGTAAAACCGCCCGCCAGTTCGAACTTGCCGTTCAGATCGTAGGCAGCATCGACCATGACGCCGCTCAGGCTGCCGTTGTACCCCTGACGGTTGTCATACTCGACGTTAAGACGCAGGGGTTCGATGGGGCGCACCCCAACCCCGACGTGATAGACGTTTGCAACCCCATCCTCTTCGAAAAACTCGCGGGTGTAGCCGCCGTTAACCGAAACCATGTCGTTGATGGTGTAATCAACCCGGAACAGGGCCTCCTGATACCTGTCGACGGCAAAGACCGAGTAGATCGATGTCGTATCGAAGGTAGGATAGCTCTGGAACCACTCTCCGGTGAAGATCAGGTTGGCCGTGGGGAAGTATTTGACGCCTGCCAGCACCTCGTTGAATGTTTCGGTCACCAGGTCGTAGCGGGCATTCCCATACAGCCTTACAGAATTCAGCAGATACTGCTTGAACGATGCCCCCAGTTGGTCCCGGGCAATGTCTCCCTGGTCGTATTTGCGAAACCAGGAGAGTTCCAGGTCTGTTTTCTGGAAGCCTTCGAGATTGGCGGCAAGGCCAAGGGCGGTATTGGTGCCGTCCCCCAGTTCTCCTGTTTCGCCGAAGATGACGTCCCGACCGCCAAGGACCGTGAAGGCAACGGGCAGCCCGACATTTTTCAATGTCACCTGGGCACCGTCAATGATGGCGGACCCGGCAGCAAGATTGACGAACTGGCGACCGATACGGAAATCGATCTTGTCGAAGAGGTTGCGATAGTCGCCGTAGAGGTAGTACAACCTCATGCCGCCCCCCTCACCGGCATTGAAATCCTGGTTTGCTCTGCCATAGCCGTAGATGTTGAACTTGCCGTCCTTGTCGATGTTAGTGATGGCAATACGCAGGTACTCTGCCACTTCCGCCTGTCGACGTTCCAGTAATTCATTCTGGAAAAACATGAACTGCGTGGAGCTTCTGCCGTGTATCTCCGCACCCCACGCCGACGTGGAGCAGCAGAAGAGGGACATGAGCAGAAGCGTGCGCTTTAGGTATACCCCCATCAAACTAACCTCCTTTCCGAAATTTAATCAGTCGATTACAGACCGATCTGCAGTAGCTTCGAACCATGCCAAAAGTAGGAAGCGGGCCGTCATCCCCTTTTTCGAACCGGGCTCACGGAACAGTACATAAAAGGTATCCGTGCTTTCTACTCAACAAAAGTTGCATATACACCCGTTTCGGAGATAACACACCTCCTTTGCATCAGGCATTTCCCGATAATTGCCGGGCAAAAGCCCTACAGGCAATGATTCCAAGCAATTTGACAGCCGCTTTACCGTACCACCTCCTTGTCGTTTTTTGTTCAGCACACCACAACCAATCTGCTTCAGCAGAAAGCCGTACCTCTCACGAACAGCCTGGCAAATTCCCGGACAGCAACCCGACGGTCGGTTTTCCGGTAGAGTTTGCGGAGGAGCACTTCTTCGGTATAGAAACAGTTGAATATCATGCCGTAAAAGGCACGTGCGGCTATCTCGGGATTGAAACTGCCCATGGTTCCCTTGTCCTGCTGGGAACAGAAATATTCAGCAATGCTGGCAAAGATACGATCAAGGAAGGTGTGATAGGCCTTCAGGAGCTTGTCGGGATTTCGCCGCAGTTCCGCCTGCATCAATAACACCCATTCCTTGCGCAGGGTCAGGGTGTCCAGGAGGGTATCCGCTATGGTGACGAGCGCATCCTCGCACGGTTGGTCCTTGAGTTCGGCAAGCTGGGCTTTCAGGGCGGGTATGAAGGAAAACTGGGTAATGACTTCTTCGAGGAGTTGTTCTTTGGAAGGAAAATGGCGGAACAGGGTGACTTCGGCAATACCGGCCTCACGGGCGATCTCGCGGGTTGTCGTGGCGATGAACCCCTTGCGGGAGAAGAGATTCAGCCCTGTAGTCAGGATTTTATCGCGGGTTGTCGCGGTGTTGGCCGGCACCATGATGCATTCCCCCTTGAATCGACAATTCACGATTGCTTCAAACCAGTTAATGTAAGCACTTACTAACACACGACATCCCAAAAAAACCGTAGATATGCGATCTACGGTACTTTTTATGGGCCGCCGCCTTTATTCTTTATCGCCCCCGTAGGAAAATAATTTAATAGTTTTATACGTCTGAATAAATTTTTCATCCAGTCTTAAGTTATTATTTCACAAGAGTTTTTCCGCGCAAGCGTGCGAATGCATTTTTTTTCCTTAATCGTCGTCATGACGCCGGACATGCGTGTTTACGAAAAACCTGAGATGGAAAAAGGGATTGGGACTGGAAAGAGAAGGATGGTAGGAATGAGACACGCGTGCAGAGGGAAGGTACAGGGGGGGCCGCATCCCCCGGCAGCTCCGGGAAATGGAAAGCCTTCGGGCGAGCGGCACCGACCTTGTGCCGTGCCGCACCCGGCGCGGCATCAGAGCCGGATCAGGTCTTCATGTTCCTCGTCATGGGGATTGATGTGGATCATCACATCGCCTACGTTGGTGAATTTCTCGAAGATCCGTCGCTTCACCTCGGTAGCGATGTCGTGTGACCGCTTGACCGTCATCTCCGGGTCCATGTCCAGCTTCAGATCGACGATCAGGTACTGACCGGAGCGTCTGCCCCGGATCTCATGGACATGTTCTACCCCGTCAACCCCCTCGGCAAGATGGGTTATCGCCAGGATCAGTTCCTCGGAAGGCTGACCGTCCATCAGGTCGTGGGCAGCGCTTTTGAAGGTCTCGAACCCGATATGGAAGATGAAGAACGCCGTCAGGGCAGCTGCCAGGGGGTCAAGCATCCCTAAGCCCAGATAGGCACCGCCAACCCCCACCAGTGTTGCCACCGAGGTAAGGGCATCCTTGCGGTGGTCCTTTGCGATGGCTTCAACTGCCGGACTCTGCAGCCTGGCTGAAATCTTGTGCGAGAACCGGTAGAGACATTCCTTGATGACAATGGTGGCAAATGCGGCAAGGACCGCAACCAGTTGCGGTTCCGGCAGGTTCCCGTCGATTATCGTCTTACCTGCCTTGAAAAGGATTCCGCCGCCGGTGCCAAAGATCACCAGGGCAACGAAGATCGCGGCGATACTCTCGGCCTTGCCGTGCCCATAGGGATGCTTGCTGTCAAAGGGCCGGCGGCCTATGCGGAGGGCGATCATGGTAAAAAGGATGGCGATGAAATCGCAGGCGCTCTCCACGCCGTCGGCAAAGACCGCCTCGGAATGCCCATAATGCCCGGCAGACAGCTTCATGACCATCAGGACGGCATTGATCCAGAATCCGATTGCAATGACCCGGTCAGCCTGGCCAAAACGTTCATAGCGCTCCATCTGCGTCTCCATTCCCGGAATATGACATTGCTTCAGCGATCCCGGCGGGCGCCGCTCCTGCGGGGCGCAGATCCTTGATCCGCAGTTGCAGACTGCGCCTGCCGTTCCAGATGTTCACTTGCATGGCCACCGCGCAGTCGATCAGGTCCGGCAGTTCGCGGCCAGCAAGGGAAAAACCGATCGCCTCGCAGGTGCGTTCCCCCACGTCGAGGCGGAGCTTGAGATGGGCATCCTTGAGGACACGCCTCTCTTTGATCCGGGCATTGCGCACGAGGAAGAGCGGCTCCGGATTTCCCGCTCCAAAGGGGGAAAGTGCGGCAATCCGCTCTGCCAGTGCAAGGTCGAGATCTGCCGGCTGCAGTTCCGCATCCAGCCAGAGGTCGGGGACCAGTTCATCGTCTGCCAGTTCCCCGCTCACCACGGCATCGAAACGTTCGACAAAGGAGGCCAGGGTCTCTTCGGCAATGGAGAGTCCGGCTGCCTGGCGATGCCCGCCAAACTTGAGAAGATGATCGGCACAGGCATGCAGGGCCTGATAGAGGTGAAAACCGGGGATGCTCCGGCCTGAACCGCGTCCGTTCCCCTCCTGCAGGGCAATCAGGATGGTGGGACGATGGTAGAGATCGACCACCCGCGAGGCAACGATGCCGATCACGCCGGGGTGCCAATCGGCAGAGGCGAGGACAATGCTCCTTCTCCCCTTCAGTTCCGCAGTCTCCCCGATCCTGTTCAGGGCATCCTGCAGGATCTCCCGCTCCAGGGCCTGGCGCTCGGCATTGCTGGCATCGAGCCCGGCTGCCAGGCGGGCAGCTTCGGCAGGATCCCGGGTGAGAAGCAGCTCCACGCCGGCGGCCGCATCCTCAAGCCTGCCGGCAGCGTTGAGCCGGGGGGCCAGACGGAACCCGACCGCCCCACAGGAGACTTCGCCGACAACCCCGGCAACCGTCTTCAGCGCGGCGATCCCCGGACGGCCGGCCGCAGACAGGACCTTCAGCCCCGTGCGAACCATGGCCCTGTTGGCATCGAGGAGCGGTACTATGTCCGCAATCGTCCCGAGCGCCACCAGGTCGAGATAATGCCGCAGATCCGGTTCTTCTCCGGCAACAAAGGCCCCCTCTTCTCGGAGCCTGCTGCGAAGGGCAATGAGAAGGTTGAAGGCGACACCGACGCCGGCCAGGACGGTGCAGGGAAACGCTGATCCGCTACGCAGCGGGTTGATCACCGCATGGGCCGCGGGAAGGGTCGGGCCGGGGGTGTGGTGGTCGGTGACGATCAGGTCCAACCCCAGGTCGGCGGCGAGTTCTGCCTCGGCAACTGCCGAAATGCCGCAGTCGACGGTCACCACCACGCTGGCCCCCTGGGCAGCCACCGCCTGCAGGCCATCAGCGGAGAGGCCATAACCATCCTCCAGCCGGCGAGGGATATGGTACAGGCAGGAGATGCCCGCGGTGCGGAAGAACCCGATCAGAAGGGCCACTGCCGTGATGCCGTCCACGTCGTAATCTCCGTAGACGCAGACGGTTTCGCCCGATTGCCACGCCCGGACAAGGCGCGCCACTGCCTGGTCCATGTCCGGGAGCAGAAACGGGTCGGGGAGATCGGCTAGCGAAGGCGACAGGAAACGGCCGGCTGCCTCGGCAGTCGCCATGCCCCGGTTGACCAGAATCCTGGCGATAAGCGGGTCAAGGGAGTGCTGTGCAACCAGCATCCTGACTGTATCAGAATCTGCCGCGCGCAGGCGCCATCGTTTTTCGTGTATTGGCTGCATGGAGTGCCATGAAAAAAGCCCCCGCAGAGGCGGGGGCTTGGTCTTTACTTCATCCCGTGCGGACTGTTTTGCAACTGGTCCACCATCTGCTTTATCTGCTGCGCCGTCGGGCTGGTTGAATCGATGGCAAGATACCTCTTCCAGACGGCAATGGCCTTGTCCGGCTGTTTCAGATCGTTGGCATAGACCACCCCGAGGTTGAACAGGCTCTGCAGGTGTTTGGGATCGATCTGCTGGGCCTTTTCAAAGTTGGCGACCGCTTTGTCGAACCATCCCATCTTGCGGTACATGATCCCCTGGTCGGTCAGGATGTTTGCATTGTTGGGATCGAGTTCCAGGGCCTTTCCATAGGCGGTGATCGCCTTCTGGGCCTGGTCGGTATCGAAATAGTCGTTCCCCAGCTGTACCCAGGCCTGCAGGTTACGCGGGTCCTGCTTGACCAGCTTTTCAGCCTCGGCGATCCTCGCCTGGTAATCGGTGGGAGAACCGGAGCCCATGGGTAATGGCGCATTGATCTGCGTCCGTTCGGTCTTGCTGGTGAAAAACATGTAGCCGATCAAGAGACCTGCGATCAGGGCGACAACTGCGACAAGCAACTGTTCTTTGCTCAATGCTCGTACCTCCTTATGCTTTCGCTTTGGCAGCCTTTTCTTCCCAGAGTGCGACAATGGGGCTGGCAACAAAGATGGATGAATAGGTAGCGACAACCACGCCGACCACGAGCGCGAAGGCGAAATCGTGGATCACTTCGCCGCCGAACAGAAACAGCGCCACCGAAGCGAGAAAGGTCGTCAGCGAGGTGACGATGGTCCGCGACAACACTTCGTTGATGCTCTTGTTGAAGATGTTGAGCATCGAACCTTTGAGATCCTTGTGCAGATTCTCCCGGATACGGTCGAAAACCACCACCGTGTCGGTGAGCGAGTAGCCGGCGATGGTCAGCGCGGCAGTGATGAAGAGCAGGTTGAACTCTTTCCCCAGCACAAAGAAGACCGCAAACATGGCTAAGACGTCATGCAGCGTGGCAAGGGTAGCACCGACGCCGAACTTGAGATCGAAACGCCAGGCAATGTAGATGATGATCCCCAGCAGGGAGATGGCAATGGCAACGAGGGTGTCCTTGCGCAGTTTGTCGCCGATGGACGGGCCGATCTCGGTGGAACTCTCCACGACAAAGGTATTGGTGGGGAATTCCTTCTTGAAGACATCCTCGATCGCATCCGCTGCCTTACCGGTCTCCAGGGTCGTCTTGCCCACCTTGACCAGCAGCTTGTTCCCCTCCTTGATATCCTGGAGGTTTGCTTCTTTCAGGTTGTGCTTGGCCAGGGCAGCGCGGGCCTGATCGATATGCAGCGGCTGGGCGAATTTGAGCTGGATCGCCGTCCCGCCCGAAAAGTCGATCCCCATGTTGGCGGCACCGCGGGCGATCTGGATCATGGCGGTGATGCCCACGATGGCCATGACCGCCGAAATCATGAAGGCGATGTTCCGTTTCCCGATGAAATCTATATTGGTTTTTCCGATAATTTCCATGACATTCCTCCGTTAAAGGCTCAGTTTCCTGACCCTGAAACGGGTGAGGACGAAGTCGAAGACCACCTTGGTGGCCACCAGGGAGGTGAAGAGGTTGATGATGATACCGAGGCTCAGGGAGACGGCAAATCCCTTTACCGGCCCGGTCCCGAACTGGAACAGCACTGCCGCCGTGATAAGCGTGGTCACGTGCGAGTCCATGATGGTGAGAAAGGCCTTGTCATAGCCGGCATCGATGCTGGCCGACGGGGTCTTGCCCAGCCGCAGTTCCTCCCTGATACGCTCGAAGATCAGGACGTTGGAGTCGACCGACATGCCGACGAGCAGGACGATAGCGGCGATGCCTGGGAGGGTCAGGGTCGCGCCCAGTGCAGCCAGGGCTCCCATCAGGAAGATGATGTTCAGTACCATCCCCATGTTGGCCACCAGGCCCGACATCTTGTAGTAGATCGCCATGAAGACTATCACCAGCAGGACCCCGACCATACCGGCCATGAGCCCTTTGTTGATGGAGTCCTGTCCGAGGGACGGGCCGACCGTTACGTTCTGGATGATCTTGACCGGTGCGGGGAGCGATCCGGCCCGCAGAACAATGGCCAGGTCGGCTGCCTCTTTTTCGGTAAAGGAACCGGATATCTGGGCGCTGCCGCCGGAGATCCGCTCGCGGATAACCGGTGCAGAATAGACCGTGTTGTCGAGGACAATGGCGAACCGCTTGCCCACGTTGGCGGCCGTAACCTGGTCGAACAGGCGCGCCCCGGTGGAGTTGAACTCGATGGCCACATACGGCTGGTTGAACTGGGAATCGATCCGCACCTGGGCATCGGTTAGCAGATCCCCGGTGATCATAGCCTTGCGCTTCACCACCAGCGGGATCTCGGAGACGGCACCCGTGGTCTGGTCGACCCGCTTCTCCACCAGGATCTCTTCATCCTCAGGGATCGTTCCGGGCGTTGCCGCAGCAGCATTGATATTCTCGTCCACCAGCTTGAACTCCAGCCGGGCGGTCTTGCCGATCAGTTCGATGGCCCGCTTCGGGTCCTTGATGCCGGGGAGCTGCACGACGATGTTACTGAGGCCTTCGCGGGCGATCACCGGCTCGGAGACGCCGAATTGGTCGATGCGGTTGCGGATGGTCTCCAGCGCCTGTGCCACTGCCTTGTCCTGGCGGTCCTTGGCGACCTTCTCGTTCATCCGGAGCTGAATATTGACAAAACCGCCCTCGTCAAACGGGGGGAGCAACTCCATCTCCGGATACTTCTTCTTTACCTGGGCCTGGACAGTGTCGGCAGTCCCCTTGTCGTACAGGGTGAGCTGCACCTTGTCGGGTGCCACCCGGGCTATCCGCTTGTAGCGAAGGTTCTGGGCGGTGAGGGTATCCTCCAGATCGGTGGCAATCAGGTCGAGTGAACCTTCGACCGCCTTCACCGTATCCACCTCCATCACCAGATGAGACCCTCCCTGCAGGTCAAGACCGAGATGGATCTTGTCAGCGGGTAGCCACCCCTTCCACCATGTCGGCAGCGTTCCGACCAGTGTCGGGACCATGTAGAGAAACGACAGCAGCAGAAACAGAACGATCAGGCTGACACGCCAGCCGAAGCCCTTTGACATACGTTTGGTGCTCCTTTCAGTCATGCGCGATGGCCTGCCGGATGCTCACCGCAGGGCGAGCATCCGGCAGGCCATCTTCGCATCAATCCTTTTTGACAACGCTGGCGATGTGGCCCTTGTTGAACTTCACATTCACCCCGTTTGCGACTTCCAACTGGATCACCGTCTCCTCCATGGCCGTCACCTTGCCGTGCATGCCGCAGGCCGTGATGACCAGATCCCCTTTTTTCAGGGAATCCAGCAGCGCACGATGCTCTTTTGCCTTTTTCTGCTGCGGCCGGATCAGGAGAAAGTAGAAAATGGCGAACATGAAGATGAGGGGAATCATGTTCATCAAAGCGCTCTGCGCCCCCCCAGCCGAAGCGCCACCGGGCGGTTGTCCCATTGCAAAAGCCAAACCCAACATAGTGTAACCTCCAAGTAATCAGGGATGAAGGAACAGGAACCGGGGACAGGAGACAGCACGACTCCGTGCCGCCCCCTGTCCCCGCCACCTGTTCCCGGTTTATTGCCTCTTGGCGTAAAACTCCCGCCGGAAATCCTCGAAACGACCGGCTGCTATGGCCGTACGCATGTCAGTCATCAGCGCCAGATAGTAGTGCAGATTATGCCAGGTATTGAGACGCGCCGCCAGGATCTCTCCGGAGCGGAAGAGATGGCGGAGATAGGCGCGGCTGTAATTCCGGCAGACGTAACAGCTGCATTCGGGATCGATGGGGCCGCTATCCTCGGTATAGGCGGCACCCTTGATGTTGATCCGGCCAGAACTGGTAAAGAGCATGCCGTTTCTGGCATTGCGGGTCGGCATGACGCAGTCGAACATGTCATAACCCGAGTAGACCCCTTCTACCAGGTCCTCCGGGGTGCCGATCCCCATCACATAGCGCGGCTGGTCCGTCGGCAGCAGGCCGGAACAGCATTCCATCAGTTCATAGCGCAGATTCGGCGCCTCGCCGACCGACAGCCCTCCCAGGGCATACCCGTCGAACCCGATCTCCCTGAGGTCGGCGGCGCTTTGTGCCCGCAGCTCCGGGTACATCCCCCCCTGCACGATTCCGAACAGCGCCTGGTCCTGCCGCTTTTTCGCCTCCCTGCACCGTTTTGCCCAGCGGGAGGTGAGCTCCATGGAGGTGCGGACATACTGATATTCGGCAGGATACGGTGGGCACTCGTCGAAGCACATGATGATGTCGGCCCCGAGCGCCTCCTGAATGGCAATGGCCCCTTCCGGCGAGATGGTATGATAGGAACCGTCCAGGTGGGACTGGAACCTGACCCCGTCTTCCGTAATCTTGCGCAGCTCGCTCAGGCTGAAGACCTGGAAACCGCCGCTGTCGGTCAAGAGCGGCCTGTCCCACCCCATGAACTTGTGCAGCCCTCCCATCCGGGCTATCAGCTCGTGGCCGGGCCGGATGTAGAGATGGTAGGTGTTGGCCAGGATGATCCGGGCGTCGACCTCCTTCAGCTCCTCGGGGGTCATCGCCTTGTCCGTGGCCTGGGTCCCGACCGGCATGAAGATGGGCGTATCGATGATCCCGTGGGGGGTTGTCAAAGAACCGAGCCGGGCCTTCCCGTCCTGTTTCAGCAGCTTGAAATCGATTGCAGACAAATTCGTTGACTCGCAATGCGTGACATCCGGCGCAGTCTCATCCCCTGCACCGCCCATTGCCTGTCACGGCCTCAATAGATGATCATGGCATCGCCGTAGCTGTAAAAACGGAACCTCCGCTCGACCGCTTCGGCATACGCGTTGAAGAGAAAATCCTTGCCGGCAAAGGCGGCAACCAGCATCAGCAGGGTTGAACAGGGGAGGTGGAAATTGGTGATCAGGGCATCCACCACCCTGAACCGGTAGCCGGGACGGATGAATATATCAGCCTCCCCCTCACCGGCAACGATCTCGCCATCCTCTGTCGCAGCCTGTTCCAGCGCCCGTGTCGTCGTGGTGCCCAGCGCCACCACCCGGCCTCCGTTGCGGCGCGTTTCCCGGATCAGTTGTGCCGTTGCCTCGGGAATCAGGTACCGCTCCCGGTGCATCCGGTGCTCCTGAAGATCCTCGCTGCGGATCGGCATGAAAGTACCGAGCCCGACATGGAGCGTCAGCGGCGCAACCGTCACACCGCGGGATTCCACGGCGGCCAGAAGCTCCGGGGTGAAATGCAGCCCGGCAGTCGGTGCGGCAACCGCCCCATCTGCCGCGGCAAAGACCGTCTGGTACCGGTCACGGTCGGCAGCACCGGGTTGACGCTTGATATAGGGGGGCAGCGGGACCTTGCCGTACGCTTCCAGCCAGGCGCCGAACCCGGCAACCGACTCGAAGGAAAGGAGCCAGCACTCCCCTTCTCCCCGCCCTTCGACCAGCGCGGAAACCCCTCCAGGAAACAGGAAGCGGGTTCCGGGCCGGGG
This sequence comes from Geobacter sp., assembly GCA_016223015.1. Taxonomy (GTDB): domain Bacteria; phylum Desulfobacterota; class Desulfuromonadia; order Geobacterales; family DSM-12255; genus Geoanaerobacter. Next base: position 15,541 of record JACRPV010000198.1, read on the forward strand.
AGACTTGGAGGACTTGACCAGACAGTGCCAATGCTCATCGCTTCCCGTTATGCGCCGCACCAGAAAGGCCTCGACCTTGCCGCCGCTCTCCTTCTGTCCCAAGAGCCGGGCAGGGATCACCCTGGTATCGTTCAGCACCAGGAGGTCTCCCGGCCTGAAAAGGGCGGGGATCTCCTGGAAAACGGTCTCCCCGATCAGTCCATCAGCCCTGCGCAGCGTCATCAGGCGGGCAGCGTCGCGGCGCTCTGCCGGCACCTGCGCTATCAGCTCAGGCGGCAGGTTATAGTCGAACTCGGCAAGGTGCATGGCATCACTCGCCGTATATGTTCACAAGCCTGGTGCCCGGATAATAGTACGACAGGATCTCCCGGTAGGTGAACCCGTCTGCGGCCCGTTGCTTGGCGCCCCACTGGCAGAGACCGACGCCGTGGCCGTACCCGGTACCGTTGATGAGGGCGTCATCGTCAACGACCCGCACCTCGAAGTTGGTGCTCTTGATGACGCTATAGCCGAGCGCCTTGCGGAATCCGGCGCCGGGAACCGCAACGCGCCCCCGCGCAGTCGACAGGATCACCTCGTTCAGTCGCCCGCTCTTGTTGCGCACGCCCGGACGGATGTCCCGAAGTCCGGCAGCGGCATAGCCGGCACCTTTCAGTTGCGTCTCGATCTTTTTGAGTGGAATGCGCTGCTCCCAACGATACGGATTGGCGGTCTGGCAGTAGCTGCAGCTCACCCCCTGGAGGTAGGGGAGCCCGTACCCCCAGACATTTTCCGCGGCCTCGGTATGGCCGCCGCAGTTCGAATGATAGAAGGCCTGGATCACCGCGCCATTACTGGTCAATACCTCGCCGGCAGTCTCCTTGACACCGCGGGCCGCCCGGCTGTCTTCGATGTCGCACCCTTCATAGACCTGATCCAGAACGGAGATTCGAGCTGATAGGGGGCATTCTTGCGCGCCTCTTTCTGGAAGATCGCGTAGGAACGGGCAATGACCGCCTGGGCCTTCACCGCCTCCATCGGCCACTGGGACGAGATCTCGCAGTTGATCAGACCGACCAGATACTCTTCCAGGGGTAGCTCGTTGACGACCAGCAGGCCTTTGTCGGCAGAAGAAACCTCGATAACCCCGCGGTACCCCTTGCCGTTCACCTGCACAAAGACCGGAGCGGAGATCTTGAGCCCCCGAAGCGTCCGGCCGTTGATCACCACCCCCCCCTTGCCCCTGCGAACATCAACGGGGAATCCGAGGCGGAGAGGCTCGCCGGCGTCGTCGGTTGCCAGGATGCCGTTACCGTCTATCCTGACGCTTTCGCCCCCCTTGAGCAACGCGACCCGGATCATCTCCTGCTGCGAGGGGAAGGACCCTGTCGTCACTGCCGGAATGAGCAGCATGAGCAGTAAAATCAGGAAAAGGCGCACGCATCTAACCTTTGCAAAACTTTAAGATAAAATCACAAAATCGTACGCAAAGTCAATGTTTTTTCGCCGTCGGCGGGACCTGACACATTGGCTGGCGAATTGCTTAATGAGAAATGTCGCGAGATGTGCTATAGATGTTGTGGCGGTCATGATAGGGGGTGGCGCTCACATTGTCAAGAGTGTCACATGCAGCCCCGACTGGCCCCTGCGGGCACTGACAGGGAGAGCCGGCAGAGAGGTCTGCAGCAGTATTGCCCGAGGTCAGCCGTTCATGACCCCATGATTCTCGTGCGTTCCACGATTCCGGTGCGCCAAATAACCCGATCTATCCGCGCTTTCGAGACACCGGCCCGTCGCTCAGCTGACAAACAGGATTGCCCTACAGACCATGATTTCGCTCAAAACCAAAATTCTCGGCATTGCCGCCCTTGTCGTCGCAACGATCGTTTCGATTTCGGCTCTGCTGAATCTCAATTATCAGAACCAGATCATCTTCAGCATCGCCGAACGGAACACCGCCATGCTCACCGAGACCATCAAGGGCTCCATCACCGATGCCATGCTTGCCGGCCACTCGGACGAGATCAGGAAGATCTTCTCCCACATTACCTCCAAGAACATGATCAAGACCCTCCGGATCATTGACGAATCCGGCAAGGTACTCAACTCTGCAAACCGGTCCGAAATCGGCACCACCGCCTTCAGCAACGCCCTGATCGCCTACCGGCGAGGGGTGCAGTCACCGGCCAGCCTTCTGGACAACAGGGTCTTCGTCAGCATCTCCCCCATCCACAACGCCCCGGCCTGCATCCGTTGCCACGAATCGTCCCAAAAGGTCCTCGGCCTGCTGGAGATCGAGACCTCGCTGGATTACGTGCACGGCATCGTCACCGAGAACAGAAAGCAGACCGTCATGGCCACTGCCATCATCATTCTGCTCCTGACAATCTCCATCTCGCTGCTGA
>JACRPV010000198.1:18078-26081 GCA_016223015.1 Geobacter sp.
TACCTGGACAAGCCGGTCCGCATCCTGATCGATGCCATGCAGCGCCTGGAACAGGGTGAATTCGCCCATACGCCGACCTTTACCAGCAGCAAAGAGATGAATCTCCTGTCGCGGCACTACAACCGCATGGTAAAACGGCTGCACCTGCTCATCGACAATGCGGTGAAGAACGAGGGGGAACTGGTGCGGGCGCAGGAGAAGCTGGAGCACCACCACGAAACCCAGATCATGAACGAGCAGCTGGAACAGCAGCTCAGAGAGATCGAAGCGCTGAACCGCTCGCTGGTGGATCGGATCGAGGAGATCGAAGAGGCGAATTACAAGATTGCGGATCTGGCCGGGGAGCTGGAAGACAAGAACTCGACCCTGGAACGTGCCGTGGCCAGGCTCTCCACCCTCCACAAGGTGGGTCTGGCCATCGGATCGACCATGGAACTGGGTCCCCTCTTTCACCTGGTGGTCAGATCCACCATGGAGACGCTGCAGGCCCGGATCGGCTTCATTGCCCTCCACGACACCGAGACCCAGACCATCTCCATTTCCACCCTCCTGGGTGAGCAGAAGCTCCCCATGGAAGAGTTCACCGTGCCGGCAGATGCCTGCGAAGTCTCGTCATGGGTGGTTGCCCACCGGAGGCCGCTTTTGATCTCCAACATGGCCGATTATCCGCACTTCATCGCCCAGAGCCCGCTCGGCTTCGAGAAGAAGACCGTGATCAGCGTGCCGCTGCGGGTCAAGGAGGAGGTCATCGGCACCATCAATGTCATCAACCGCTGGGACAACACCTCCTTTTCCAACGAGGACCTGGAACTCCTGACCACCATAGCCGGGCAGGCGAGCAAACCTATCTCAGCACCATCCAGTCCCTTGTTTCCGCCATCGAGGCCAGCGACAGCTACACACGCGGCCACTCGGAACGCGTGACCCATTACAGCCTGCTCCTGGCGAAAAAGCTCGACCTTCCCCCCGAGCGCCTCAACATCATCGAGCGGGCCGCGATCCTGCACGACATCGGCAAGATCGGCATCGACCTCACCCTGCTCCACAAAAAAGGTGGGCTCTCCAGCAACGAGATCATCCAGATGCGCGAACATCCGGCCATCGGGATGAAAATCCTGGAACCGATCGGGTTTCTCCAGGATGTCCGGATCTGCATCGGCCAGCACCATGAGCGCTTCGACGGACAGGGTTACCCGCAGTGCCACGGCTCGGAATCGCTCTTGCTGGAGGCCCGCATCCTGGCCATTGCCGACGCCTTCGATGCCATGACCTCGGACCGTCCCTATCGCAAGGCCCTGCCGGTTGCCATTGCCATCGATGAGCTCCGCGATCATGCCGGAACCCAGTTCGACCCGGAGCTGGTGAAACAGTTCATTACGGCACTGGCAGAGGAAGAGCCGGCAGATCCCCTGCAGGCGCCCGCCGAAACTGTCCCCGCAGGTATCAGCTGCTGCAACGTATTCGGGCTGCGGCAAGAGCATGACGGCGCTCTCCCTGCTACGCCTGGTTCCCCCCGGCGGGAAAATCGTCAGCTGTTCCATCAAGCTGGGCGGGACCGATCTGATGCAGCTGGACGACACGGAGATGCGGCGTATCCGGGGAGCCAGGATCGCCATGATCTTCCAGGAGCCGATGACCTCCCTGAATCCGGTATTGACCGTCTGTTCGCAGGTCGTCGAAGGGTTGCAACTCCATCGGGGCCTGTCCCGTCGGGATGCGCTGGCCGAAAGCATCAACCTTCTGCGCCAGGTGGGCATCCCCGCTCCGGAATCACGCTGCCGCGAGTACCCGCACCAGCTCTCCGGCGGCATGCGCCAGCGTGCCATGATCGCCATGGCCCTGGCCTGCCGGCCCGAGCTCCTCATTGCCGATGAACCGACCACCGCACTTGACGTCACCATCCAGGCCCAGATCCTTGACCTGCTCAACGAGGTTCGCGCCACGCACCGGATGGGCATGATCCTGATATCCCACGACCTGGGGGTCGTTGCCGAAAACGCCCAGCGGACAGCCATCATGTATGCGGGGCAGATCGTGGAAACCGCACCCACGGGCGAACTCTTTTCGTCTCCGCTCCACCCCTACACCGAAGGGCTCCTCAGGTCGCTGCCGCAAAACACCCCGCCGGGAACGGAGCTGGCAACCATTGCCGGCCAGGTCCCCGATCTGAGCGGCGATCTGGCCGGCTGCGGCTTCTGTGACCGCTGCCCGGCACACGACTGGCAGTGCCGCACGGAAACGCCGCCATTGCGCGAACCGCGGCCGGGGCACCTGGTCAGGTGCTGGAGATTTCCATGACCATGCCGCTCCTGGAAACCAGGGAAATCACGAAGCGCTTTACCACAACCCCCTCCTTCGGACCACGCCAGGTGCTGACGGCTGTCGCCGGCGTCAGTATCCGCCTGGAAGCCGGCGAAACACTGGGCATCGCCGGGGAATCGGGGTGCGGCAAGTCAACCCTTGCCAAGCTGATCATGGGTCTCACTCCCCCTTCCGGCGGCGAGGTCCTCTATCGCGGCACTCCCCTCTCCGCCATGGCTTCCGCGGATCTGCGCGCCTTTCGCAAAGGGGTGCAGATCGTTTTTCAGGACCCGTTCTCATCCCTCAACCCCCGCATGCGGATCGGCGAGACCATTGGCGAACCGCTGCAGATCCATGGCCTGGCAAGGGGCAAGGCCCTGCAGGAACGGGTCGCCGACCTGATGCAGCAGGTCGGGCTCAGCCCTGATCACGCCCAACGGTTCCCGCACGAATTTTCCGGCGGCCAGCGTCAGCGGATCGGCATCGCCAGGGCTCTGGCTGCCGGCCCGCAGGTAGTCATCGCCGATGAACCGGTCTCAGCCCTCGACCTCTCCATCCAGGCCCAGATCATCAACCTCCTCATGAGCCTGAAACAAAAATTCGGGCTGTCCTTTCTCTTCATCGCCCACGACCTGTCCGTGGTGCGGCACATCAGCGACCGGATCGCCATCATGTACCTGGGCAGGATCGTGGAAGCAGGGCCCAGGGATGCCATCTTCGCCTCCTTTCTCCATCCCTACACCGAGGCGCTGGTATCTGCCATCCCCCGGGTCGGCACCGCCACAGAAAGGCAACGGATCATTCTCGCCGGCGACGTGCCGAGCCCCCTGGCAATCCCCGCGGGATGCCCCTTCAGCAGCCGCTGTCGCTACGCGCGCGAGCTCTGCCGGGCCGAGACGCCGCAGCTCGATGAGAAGGAGCCCGGTCACTGCGCAGCCTGTCATTTCAGTAACGATCTTTTTCGTTAAGACTTTTTATTGACATTTGCACAAAGAGACACTATACAAACATGTCAATTGTCCAGGATAGATGCAGCAGGAGGGAGAGCTCCCATGGATTTCGATAAACAGATGAATTTTGATGCCGAGGCCGACATCTTGAAGGTACTGGGGCACCCGGTCCGCCTGAAGATTGTTGCCGGACTCTGCTCCAAGGAATGCAACGTAAAGCATATCTGGGAATGTCTGGGTTTGCCACAGGCAACGGTTTCCCAGCACCTTGCGCTGCTGAAGAACAAGGGAATCATCGAGGGAAAACGGGACGGCGTCGAGGTCTTTTATGCCGTAACCAACCCTCTCGCAAAAAAAATAGTTGATATCCTCCTCACCTGATCAACCATTCCAGCTAATCCCTCGCCCTCTCCCGAAGAGGGGGCTTCAGTTTACCAGCCACTGGCCGCGGTGAACAGTGGGCCTACCCTGTACGAGGCGCATCAGCCATGGTGAGCATTGAACTCTCGCCGGGACGGGAGCGGCGCGTCCTTTCCCAATATCAGCGGTGAACGAGCGCCCGGAGCAGCGGCAGAGATTTTTGCCGCCTCGGGGAAATTCCTCGGCACCGGTTACTACAACCCCCACTCCCTGATTGCCGCCCGCCTTCTCTCCCGCAGCCGCATCGACATCGACTCCGTCACCTTTTATCTGGAACGGCTGCGCCAGGCCCTTAACCTGCGCCGGTCCCTCTATCCTGATATGGCCACCTTCCGGCTGGTGCATGGCGAAGGTGACTTCCTCCCCGGACTGGTGGTCGACAAGTACGGCGACTATCTTTCCCTGCAACTCCTCTCCTACGGTATGGATGCACGGCGCGATCTGATCGTTGCCGCACTCGGGGAACTCCTGTCGCCGGCAGGCATCGTGGCCAGGAACGACGTGGCAGTCCGCAGCCTGGAGGGGCTCGACGAACGGGTGGAGATCCTCCGGGGCGACATCCCCGACCGGATCGAGATCGAGGAACATGGCCTCACCTTTCAGGTATCCCTCCTGAGCGGACAGAAGACCGGCCATTTTCTCGACCAGAAGGAAAACCACCTGCTGCTGAAAGGGATCGTTGCGGGAAAAGAGGTGCTGGACTGTTTCTGCTATTCGGGGAGTTGGGGGGTGCATGCGGCAGCGTTCGGCGCCGCCAACGTCACCTGCCTGGATATCTCGGAGCGGGCCATCGGCCTGGCCAGGGAAAACGGGACCCGCAACAACGTTGCCGGGCGGATGGAGTTTCAGACCGTGGATGTCTTTGAACGGTTGCGCAGCCTGCATGGCGAAGGGAGGCTCTTTGACGTGATCGTCCTCGATCCCCCCGCATTCGTCAAAAGCAAGAAGGCGCTCAAGGAAGCGGAAAAGGGGTATCTGACCATCAACCGCCGGGCCATGGAGCTGTTGCGACCGGGGGGCTTCCTCATCACCTGTTCCTGCTCGTTCCACATGGGGCGCGAGCTTTTCGCCGACCTGCTGAGAAGCGCCGCCATCCAGGCCCGCCGGGAATTCCGGCTCCGCTCGGTCCACTCCCAGGCACCGGATCACCCGGTACTCCTGGCGGTTCCCGAGACCGAATACCTCAAATGCTGTGTCCTGCAGGCCGTCTGAGCGAACGAGGGCCGTGTCGACAGCCAGTTCCGGGGCGGATCAGCCCGAAGACTTCCGCACCACGCCGTAGATCACCTCGTAGGTCGCCGGGATCGTTTCCCCGCTCCCGTACTCCCGTTGATAGATCTCCATCATCTCCAGCATGATCCGCCGCTCGGCCAGCCCCCGTCCCGAAGCCTTCACCGCGTTCCCGGCCCCGATCCGCCGGATGGAGCGGAGCAGATGCGCCACATCGGGGTGCAGCTCCACCTCGAATTCGGAGGCGAGATAGGCCGGCTCCAGCCCGACGACGCGCAGCGCCACGGCCACGTCGTCCACGGACTTGAAACGGTGGGTCCGGTCATCTGTACCGTCTGACACCCCTCTGGCAGCGGTCTTGTAGGCGGTGCGCAGCTCATGCAGCGTTTTCTCCCCGAACAGGGCAAAGCAGAACCGGCCACCCGGCCTGAGAACCCGGCGGATCTCGCCAAAGGCCTGTTCAAAGGTTTCCAGCCACTGGAAGGTTGAGGTTGAAACGACCAGGTCGAGGGAAGCCGCTGCATAGGGGAGCTCTTCGGCATCGGCAGTGAGGAAGGCAACCCGGCCGTTTCCCGCCATCCGTTCACGGGCCGCGAGCCCCATGCCGTAAGCCAGATCGAGGCCGTACAGAGAGGCGCTCGGGTAGCGGTGCGACAACTCCTGCAGCAGGGCGCCGGTACCGGCTCCGATGTCCAGGACCCTGGAGATTGCTTCGTCGCCCCCCGGCAGCAGGCCGATGAAACGCACAAGCACCCGCTTCTGGACCATGGCATGACGGTCGTAATCGTGGGCATGGACATGAAAAGAATTGCGGACCCGCTTTCGGTCAATGCCGGTCATGTACCCGCTCCAGGAAGCCGCCGAGGCGGCGGTTGAACTCGTCGGGATGGGACATGAACGGCGCGTGTCCGCAGCCGTCCAGCAGTTCCAGCTCTGCACCGGGGATCTGTTCCGCCATGTAGCGGGCAGCCGTAACAGGGCAGACCGTATCGAGACTCCCGTGCAGCAGCATTACCGGCAGGTCGATGGCGCCGAGCCCGGCACGGAGGTCTGCCGAGGCAAGAATGGCAAGGGTCGAAAGGGCCACGTCCGGATCGGGCAGCCGTCCCCCCATGACGATCTCCCGTGCTATCCTGTTTTCCTGCTGCCGCGAGAGTTCGCCGCTCACGAACATCCCCCGGAAAAACTCCCCCATGGTTTTATGGAAATCCCTCCTGAGACGTACCCCCATCCCCTTGGGCTCGGTGGGGGGCAATCCGTGCGGATACCCGTCAGTAGCGGTGAAGCGCGGAGTGCCGCCAACAAGGGCCATTCCTTTCAGCCTTGAGCGAAGCCGGGGAAAAGCGGCCAGTGACACGAGCGCCCCCAGCGACCAACCGATCAGCACCACCCCGGACAGCGCCAGCTCCGAGAACAGCGTTACCAGATCCTCAGCGCAGCCCTGCAGCGTCACCCCCCCGGGGGGCACTGTCGACTGTCCATGGCCGCGCAGGTCAGGGGCAATGACCCGATAGCCGGCAGCGGCGAACGGTTCGGCCTGAAACCGCCAGGCACGCCCTGACATGCTCCAGCCATGGATAAAGACCAGAGGCGGCCCGCTCCCCTGGTCCTCGTAGAAAATCCTCGCGTTATCAAAGGTTTCGATGAATGGCATGGTCCGACCTCAGATGATCCCGAGTGTCCTGCCGACCCTGACAATGGCTGTACAGGCACGGCTGATCTCGTCAGCGCTGTGGGTCGCCATCAGGGTGCAGCGCAGACGGCAGCTGCCGGCAGGCACCGTGGGTGGTCGGATCCCCTGGACGAAAAACCCTTCATCCAGGAGCATGCGGGAAAACACCATGGTCGGCTCTGCGCCGCCGACGCGCACCGGCACGATCTGGGTCACACTCCCCATGGTATCGAATCCGGCGCCCTGCAGGGTGCTGCGCAACAGCTCGCTGTTCTGTCCGAGCCTCGTGCGCAGCAGGGCGCCTTCTGCCGATTCGATGATCTACAGGGCCGCTATGGATGCAGCCAGGACGGCCGGGGGGAGCGATGTGGAGAATATGAAGCTCCTCGCCCGGTTGACCAGATACTCGATGATCTCCTGCTTTGCCGCCGCATAGGCACCAAAACTCCCCAGGGCCTTGCCCAGCGTGCCCATCTGGATATCCACCCCATCTGCGACACCGCACCATTCGGCGCTTCCCCGGCCATGCTCCCCAAGGACACCGCAGCCATGGGCATCGTCCACCATGAGCAGACAACCGAACTCTTCCTTCAGTGCCTTGATCCCGGCAAGTGGCGCCAGATCCCCATCCATGCTGAAGACGCCGTCCGTCACGATGAGACGGCGCCCCTGGCAGTCGGTGTTCTGCAGCAGGCGGCGCAGGGCTGCCAGATCGTTGTGGGGGTAGCGCACCAGCCTGGCCCTGGAGAGGATGGCGCCATCGACGATACTTGCATGGTTGAGACGATCAGAAAAGATGACATCGCCCTTGCCGGCCAGGGCGCCGATGATCCCCACATTGGCCGCATACCCCGCATTGAAGACCAGTGCCGCCTCCGTCCCCTTGAATGCGGCAATGCGTCGTTCGAGTTCTCCGTGCAGCTCCATGGTGCCGGATACGAGCCGGGCTGCCCCGCTGCCGGTCCCGAAACGCTCCACCGCCCTGATGGCCGCTTCCTTGAGCAGCGGATGGTCGGCCAACCCCAGGTAGTTGTTGGAACAGAAGAGGACCACCTCTTTGCCATCCAGAACCACCCGGCTCCCCTGAGCCCCCTGCACCTGCCGCATGGAGCGGTAGAGCCCCAGCCGCTTCAGTTCATCCAGTTCCTGTCGTATTTCCTCTAACACAAGCTCATCCCTCGTCTCGCTCCAGGTTTCGAGTTGTTCTAACATAGAAGGGCTGTCTGGTCAACCAGTGCCAGCAAAGAAGTTTACATGGCATCAGCGGGAGGATTCAGTGATGGGGTTGCGGGAGGAGATCGATGATCGTTACCTCGGGAGGCGCGAGAAAACGGATCGGCGGCCCCCAGGTTCCGGTCCCGCGACTGACGTAAAGCGATGAGCCGTCAGGGAGCCGGTTCAGTCCGGCGCGCACCGGGAAGAAGAGATAG